>JAHEEY010000267.1 GCA_024640485.1 Chloroflexota bacterium
GGTGACAACCTCTTCTTCGGCTTCGTCATCGGCCATGAGCCTGAGTTCGGCTATTTCAGTCTATCAGAACTGAGAAAAGCCCGCGGCCCGGCACAGACTGCTGAAGAAAGCGCCCGATCCTGGCTTGCCGTCAATCGATACCCTCCCGCCCCCCGGCAGACACCCCCTTGATTAACCCCTGTGAATAACACCTTCGGGGGATGACAGTAATACCGCCCGACGCTTATCTTTATAGTACAGATAGCAACGCCTCACGGCCCTAGATCGGGCCGTTGTTGGCATCGATTGGACGGCGATTATGCCGGCTGGTTCAACATTCTGGCGGGCCGCGCCTCTCATAGAGGCGCGCAATATCCCCTCACAGGGTTTGGAAAAGGGAGATCTACATGGGTAATGGAAGCGCAGCTCAAAACGGGAATGTCATTGTCATCAAAGATTTGGTGAAACAATTCGACGACATCACCGCCGTCAACGGTCTCAGCCTCGAGATTCGCAAAGGTGAGATGTTCGGTTTCTTGGGGCCCAACGGCGCCGGCAAGACCACCACCATCAGCATGCTTTGCGGCCTGCTGGAACCCACCAGGGGAACAGCCCAGATCGCCGGCTACGACATCGGCCGCGAAACCCAGAAAGTAAAGGGACTGATTGGTGTCTGCCCCCAACAAGCGGCCGTTTTCCCATTCCTGACCGGCCTGGAAAACCTGCGGCTCTTTGGAAGCCTCCACGGCATGGAAACACCGGCTATCAAGCAGCGGGTTGAGACATTAGTCAACCAGGCTGGCTTCGCCGATGCCGCCAAACGGAAGACCAAAGGGTACAGCGGTGGCATGATGCGCCAGCTGAACTTGATGATCGCCCTGGTCAGCGACCCCGAGATCGTCTTTCTCGATGAGCCCACCGTAGGCATGGACGCTCGCGCCCGCCGCCGCACCTGGGAATATATCGGCGCCCTCAAGGACCAGGGAAAGACCGTCATCCTCACCACCCACTACATCGAAGAAGCGCAGGCGTTGAGCGACCGCGTTGCGATCATCGATTATGGCGAACTCATCGCCCTGGGCACCCCGGAAGCCTTAATGGAAGAACATGAAGCCAATGATCTGGAGACCGTCTTTTTGAACATCACCGGCCGCCGGATCATGGAGGGACTATAAAAATGAATATGCGAACAATGGCCGCGCTGGTCGCCGTCGAACTGAAGAAACTATATCGGGCTCCCATGAACCTGTCGGTCATGCTGCTCATGCCCATAGGGCTTACCCTGGTCTTCTACTTCGCCCTCAGCGGCGTATCCAATGACTACTATCCCACCCCGGTGACGAATCATTTTGAATACCTCCTCCCCGGTGTGATGGGGTATGCGGTCATCTACATGGGCATGATGGTGGCCCTCTCCCTCTCCGAATACCGCAGTTCAGGCTTGCTCAAACGAGTCGAAGTTACCCCGGTCCCCCCAGCGATCTATTTGGGAAGCCATATCATCGCCAACATGATCATCGCCGTGGTTCAGGCGTTGATCGTCCTGCTGCTGGCCTGGATCCTCGGGTTTGATCCCCAGGGCGGCGTGGTCGGACTGCTGCTGGCCTCTCTGTTCCTGGCATTACTAGGGGTTACGGCGGTTGGTCTGGGGATGTTGGTGGCTGCCGTCGCCAAGGACAGCGGCGCCGCCAGCGGGCTGTCGGCGATCTTCATCGTGCCCATGATGATGTTTGGCGCCCTCCTGGCGGTATTCGACGAAACCACCCGCACCATCGCCCGCTTCATGCCCAACTACTACGTCTCCGAATCATTGTCGGTCATCTTCCACACCGGCCGGCTCTCTGACCCGATCATCGGCCGAAACCTGTTGATCCTGACCGCCATCAGCCTGGTCATTGTCACTGCCGGCATACAGCTGTTCAAACGGGCCGAGTTTAAGTAAAAGCGGGAAGGTTTTTGAAATTCTCGAACTGCCTTCTACCCGCTTTTCCTCGAGGAGAATCCGGTGTTTTTCTGCGAAAAATCACTGGATTCTACCTAGATAACGCTTCTACTGGGCTCTCTCTTTTCTCAGCTGGCGCAGCGCCAAAATAAGCGCTGCGCCAGCCCGACAAAACTGGTCAATAGCGGAGGGTGAACCAATGGCTCAAATGACGGTCAGCGCATCTGAAAAATCCCAGGTCAGGGCATCAACCGCCAAAAAAACTGCCCGCCTGTTCTTTATCGACAACCTGCGCGTCGCCCTGGTCGTGTTGGTACTCCTCCACCACGTCGCCATGGTCTACGGCGCCAGCGCCCCGTTCTATTACGTCGAACCCCCGTTCACCGACCCGGCAGCCTTCAAGTCGCTGCTGATATTCGCCCTGGTCAACCAGGCCTGGTTCATGGGCGCTTTCTTCCTGCTCGCCGGCTATTTCACCCCAGGATCATTTGACCGCAAAGGGCCGGGTGCCTTTCTCAAAAATCGCCTGATTCGCCTGGGCATCCCCCTGATCATCTACACCTTCTTGCTCAACCCCATCGCCGAGCTGGGGGTACTCCTGATGCCCGCAGCATTGACCGGCATCACCACCGAACTGACCTGGCAGAGCTTCTGGCAGGCGTATCCGGATCGTCTGGGCATTGGCCCTCTCTGGTTCATTGCCATGCTGCTCCTCTTCACCATCGGCTATGCCCTCTGGGGGATGTTGGTCAGGAACCGGGCCTCATCGACCAGAATTGTCGCTTCAAAGCCTGGCTATTTCGCTGTCGCTCTCTTCACAGTCGCCCTGGCGGCCGCCAGCTTCTTACTCCGGCGCGCAATCCCATTAGGGGAATCCGTGACCCTATACACAGATTTGCTCAGCTTTCCTACGATTGCCTATCTGCCGCAGTACCTCAGCTTCTTCATCTTGGGCGCAGTCGCTTCCCGCCGTAACTGGTTCCAGGGGCTGTCAGGCTCCATGGGCTTCGCCGGCCTGCTGATCGCCGCGGCGGCATCTGTGCTGCTGTTCCCCCTCGCCTTCAGCGGCGAGATGTTCTCCCTGGAGCTTACCGAAGCGCTGGGGAGCGCCATGGGAAATGGTCACTGGCAGTCTGCCGCCTACGCTCTGTGGGACGCCGCCTTCGCTGTCGGCCTTTGCCTATTCCTGATCACCCTCTTCCGCCGCGTTTTCAACCGGCAGCGAGCGTTCGGCCGCTTCCTCTCCCAACACGGTTACACCGTCTATATCATCCATATTCCCATCGTCGTTTTTCTGACATACGCCCTCAGAGAGATCGAACTGAACAGCATCCTCAAGTCCGCTTTGGCGGCGGTCATTGTCGTCCCGGCCTGCTTCATCATCGCCGCCATCATCCGCAAGCTGCCCTTAGCATCGAGGGTTCTTTAATCAATCAACGGCCCCGCGATCAGCCCATCGCCAGCCGATTCAGACTTCTGGCAGGCAAACAACGGTCACAACCATGAACAAAAAGCTCAGCACACTCCTTATCACCCTTGGTATTCTATTTCTTCTCAATGCCATCTTTGGCCGGTATATCGTCTTGCCAGGCTATCTGGCCGGCTTGGAAGAGGGGCTGTCAACCCTGGGAAGTGTCAGCCAGACCGTATCTGCCTGGAAAATCATTCGCTATCTGCTGTGGGCCTATTCATTCAAACTGGGGATCTACCTGCTGATCCTTGGCGCCGCCTTCCGAACAGAGATGGCATCAAGCCGCAGATGGGTGATCGCGGTCGGCGGCTTTGTCTACATTGCCTTCGCCTACATTCTCCTGCCCAGCCCCACTTCTACTGTCTTCGGCATCTCCGGCGGGCTGATAACCCTGGTCATCATCTTCATTCTGTTCGACTGGGCAGACCAGCGCGGCCAGCTTCGAGGCCGCTACCAGACCGCCGCTGATTATCGCATGGCCGGCTACTTCTTCTTTGCCATGGCCACCTATACCCTTTGCCCCTTCACGGGTGTCAAAACTTTCGCCCTGGCGCCTGAGAAAATGCTGGCATATGGATTACAGCAGGAAGCGGCATCATTCGCATTTCACATTCTGGTCGAACTCGTTCTAGGGTGGTTGTTTATCGCCCTCAGTGTTCGACAGGAAAAAGGGAGATAACCACCCGCCCAGCCCCCTTTTTCAGAGGGGCCGCGGATGAAAGAGGCAAACATCGTGAAGGAAGTCAGACAAAAACTCACCCTGCACCAGCCGGCCGCCTACCAGATCAAAGTGCCCGGTCACCTCGATGAAAGTTGGACTGAATGGGACGGCAGAATGACCGTCACCGTCCAAACCGAGGATGACGGCCAGCCCGTTACCACCCTGACCGGCGACCTCGACCAGGCCGCCCTGCAGGGTCTGCTGCGCCGGCTCTACGCCCTTGGCTTGCCCCTGATTTCTGTCCACTGCCTGACCTCAAGCCAGGAAGACGCCTCAGATGCTAAACAATAACTCGGCCCGGCTGTGGCTGCCGGCCTTGAATCGCCGCCCTGGAAGGCCGGCAGTTCTGTTGGGGGAAACTTATGAAAGCGATGGTATGCCCAAAATACGGATCTCCAGATGTTCTTCAGCTCCAGGAAGTAGAAAAACCTACCCCCAAAGACGATGAACTGCTGGTGGAAATCCATGCCGCCTCGGCAAACGCCCTGGATTGGCACACCATGAGAGGGGAGCCGTTCATGTCTCGCCTCATGGGAACCGGGCTGCTCGCCCCAAAGAACAAGATACTGGGCGCTGACATAGCCGGCCGGGTCGAATCCGTAGGCAGAAACGTGACCCGGTTTCAGCCAGGGGATGCGGTATTCGGCGACACCTACTGGTGCGGTTTCGGTGGATTCGCCCAGTATGTATCGGTCCCTGAATACGCCCTGGCGCCGAAACCCGCCAATCTGACATTCGAAGAAGCCGCCTCCGCGCCCCAGGGAATGATCACCGCCCTGCACAGCCTGCGCGATCAGGGACAGCTTCAGCCCGGCCAGAAGGTGTTGATCAATGGCGCTGCCGGCACCGTGGGCACCTTTTCCGTGCAGGTCGCCCGATGGCTCAACGGTGAAGTGACCGCCGTTTGCGGCACCAGGAACGTGGACATGGTTCGCGCCCTTGGGGCGGACCATGTGATTGACTACTCTCAGGAAGATTTCACCCAGAATGGGGAGCGGTATGACCTGATTGTTGACAATGCCGCCAGCCGATCGCTTTCAGAGTACCAGCGGGCGCTGGCGCCCGGCGGCAGCTACGTCATGGTGGGATACACCTTCAGCCTGCTGCTCCAGGTTCTGCTCCTCGGTTCATGGCGCGCCAAGAGAAATGACGTCAGCATCGGCTTGCTTAATCCAACAGAGAACCGAAAGGATCTGGATGAAGTCAGAGCGATTCTCGAATCCGGGGCCGTGGTGCCGGTGATCGATAAACAGTACCCCCTGTCCCGGCTTCCCGACGCCATCCGCTACCTTGAAGAAGGGCATGCCAGAGGGAAGGTCGTCATCACTGTAGCCCACAATGGAGCAGCATAAGAACGCTTGATTATCAGTGGATTTCAACTGCTGCGGAGATTTCGGTAATGAAAACGCTGCCGTTTTGGGATGCGGCAGGACAGAAGCAGCACATTAATTAGGAGGTCAAGATGGAATACGGCAATATCGTCACTCGTTCGGTTAATATCGTTTGGCAGCAGAAGTTTCTCATCGCCCTGGGCTTTCTGGCGTCGCTGGGCAGCGGCTCATCCAGCAGCTTCAGCAGCAGCAGCGACGGCAGCGGCACCGGCGGCGGAGAATCCTTTCAAATCCCGGAATTCAGTGAGGAGTTCGCCGCCCTGGCGGTAGGCGCCGTTGTCGCTCTGGTCTGCGTCGCCCTAATCATAGGCATCGCCCTCTGGATCGTCTCATCCGTCGCCCGCGGCGGCCTCATCGCCAGCGTCGACGATATCGAATCCGGCCGAAAAACCAGCTTCTCCGACGCCTGGAAAGCTGGCTGGAGCAAGCTTGGGGCCCTGCTCGGTATCGGCTTCTTACCGGCCATACCAGGCTTGATAATGTTCGTAGGTGGGCTGATGGCGTTCGGCGCCTATGGCGGCATCGCTGCCTTCTATGAGGAACAGGTCGTCCCTGGAATGGCCGGTCTTGGCATCGCCATCGCCCTGATGGTCTGCATCGGCGTTCCCATCATCCTGGCGCTGACCATCTTGAGGCACTTCGCCGAACGGGCCTGCATGTTAGAGGACCTCGGGGTCGTTGACGCTTACCGTCGCGGCTGGGATGTGCTCAGAGCCAACCTTTCTGAAGCTGTGGTCCTGTTCCTGCTTCAAATTGCCATCTTTGTCGTCCTGGGTATATTCCTGCTCGTGCCGGGCCTCATCCTGGTCCTCTGCTGCTGCCTATGGCCCCTGCTGCTGGTACTGCAGGGCGCTACTTCCGCCGTAGTCTCCGCCATTTGGACCTTGGCCTGGCGCGTCTGGACAGGCGAACCGCCGCTGAAAGAGAAGTCCCCGGATGCGATCTGAGAGCTGAAGAGATAACCAGAAACCGCTGGCGGGGATAGCGTCTGGCAGCTTAGCGACGGCGGTTTCTCGGTATCTCCCATACCAGGCTGATTTTGGAGAGCCGTTCATGAAAGCGATGGTATGTACAAAATACGGGCCGCCCGAGGTGCTTCAATTCCAGGAGCTGGAAAAGCCTATCCCCAGACGGG
>JAHEEY010000268.1 GCA_024640485.1 Chloroflexota bacterium
CGGGCCATTTCCGGCGAGATGATCTGGTATAGATCCCTGGCGCCGGCATAAGAGGCCGCGGTCAACTGTCCCACCCGGGCTAAATCTCCCTGGGCCAACGCCTCGCTCATCTCCAAGACGCGCTGATTCTCCTCGATGACGAAGCGGCAGCGCATCGCCACCAGCGCCGACATCTTGCCGGACTGGGAGGCCAGCTGGGCCAGGCTGGCATCGCGCAAAGCAGCGATCTCAGGATACGCCTGGGCCAGAATCCGGGCGCCTTGCTCACATTGGGCCCGGCGTTCCGGGTATTCAGAGCCGGTGAGGGCCCGCTCCGCCCGGGTATCACAGATAACCACCTGAATCCCAGGGGCGATGGGCTTGGTCTCGCTGGTGATGGAGCGGCAGTCCAGCTGCAGCACCGCCCCGGCCTCGCCCATGATGGAAGAGTATTGGTCCAGGATGCCGCAGTTCATCCCCACAAATTCATTTTCCGCCCGCTGGCACAGCCGGGCCATCAGCACCGGATCGACCGCCAATCCGGAGAGGGTGTCGAACAGGACGGCGGCAGCCGCCTCCAGCGCCGCCGACGAGCTCAGGCCGCTGCCGAAGGGGATGTCGCTGTGAATCAAGCCGTTGAACCCCTGCAGCGCGTACCCTTCCGACTGCAGCACCGCCGCCACCCCGCGGACATAATTGCTCCAGGGGATCGCTGTATCGTATTGGATGTCGTCCAGCGGGAACTCGGCGCCGCCGCTGACGTTCATGGAGCGGATGCTGACCTGGCGGTCATCTCGGGGCGATGCGGCGATCCAGGTGCTGCGGTCAATCGCCTGGGTGAGCACAAACCCTTGGTTGTAATCGGTGTGGCTGCCCATCAAGTCGACGCGCCCCGGCGCCTGGACCCACACCGTGGGCTGGCGGCCAAAAGCCGCTTCGAACGCTGCCGCTACCTCAATTCTGCGCGCTTCGATATTCACAGGAGCAGATCCTTTTGGCGTTCCCCGATAATGCTTGACCCTAGTGCATCCGCTTGCGCATCACCGCGTGCATGGAGACCGAGACAATAATGATAAAGCCGTAAATCAGCTGGGTGTAAAAACCGGTAAGGCCGATGGCCACAATCCCGGCCTCGATAGCGCCGATGATGAAACTGCCCAGGAAGGTCCCCAGGATGGTGCCGACGCCGCCAAACACGGAGGTGCCCCCTAAGAATACGGATGCCAGGGTGCGCAGCAGATACCCTTCACCCAGCGAGGGCCAGAAGTAGGAGACCTGCATACTGGACATCATGCCGGCGAAGGCTGACGCCAGCCCTACCAGGGCGAATACCAGGATGCGGGTCCGTTTGGCGTTGATGCCCATCAGCCGGGCGCTGTTCTCGTTGTCACCGATCAGATAAATGTGGGCCCCAAATTTATGCCGGTTGAGCAGGATCCAGGTGCCGATGGCGATGGCGATCAGCCAGAGCATCTGGCTGGGCAGATACTCGGCCACCTGTCCCACCATGATCTTCCGGAGCAGGGTCTCTTTGATCGGCACCAGGGTGCCCCCCTTGCCGTTGAGGATCACCAGCACCGCCCCCCGCCAGAAGAACTGGGTACCGATGGTGGCCACCAGCGAAGGGATGCCGATCCAGACCACGATGGCCCCGTTGAGCAGCCCCGCCAGGGTGCCGGTGAGCAGGCTGGAGAGGAAGGCCAGGCCGACGCTGTTGGTGGCCTCAAATACCTTGATGAAGGCCACCATCCCCAAGGCCATGATCGAGGTAAAGGAGAGGTCCATCTCCCCGGCGATCACCGCCATGGTCAGCGGCAGGGCCATGATGGCGAAGAACGGAATCGTCGACATGAAGGCGTTGTATATCTGCGGTTTCAGAAATGTGTCCGGCGCCGCGACGATGAAAAACAGCCACACCAAGAGGAAGACCGCGATGATGCCCACCTGGGTGGCGTTGGCCCGCAGACGCCTGGTTATCCGGATCTTCATGCTGTCGGCCGCCGCGGCTTCTGCCTCTGGCTTTACTTTCTCTATGTCCATAATCTATCCATCCCATAGTGCCGTCTGCCGCCCGCGCCGATGGCGGGCTGGCTGGTCGGTGTCAAGCTGTGATCTCGGGCCGGTTCAGCCCAAGCCGCGTCTCTAGGTGAAACTTCCCGTCTCAGCGATCTGGTACATCTTGTCCATCAAATCATCCAGGGTGATATCTTCGGTGCGGAACTCGCCGGCGACTTGCCCGCGATCCAGCACCACCACCCGATCGGCAACAGAGTAGACGTGGAAGATATTGTGATCAATGAAGACCGCGGATTTGCCGGCAGCCTTGATCTCGCGCACGAAATTGAGCAGCTTGCGGGTCTCTTTCAATGAGAGGCCCATGGTGGGCTCATCCAGGATGATGATCTCAGCATCGAAGTAGAGGGCCCGCACGATGGCCACTCCCTGTTTTTCACCACCGGAGAAGGTCTGAATGGCTGAATCCGGGTTCACCGCCATGGAGGTGAAGCCCATCGATTCCAGCATCAGCCGGTTGGTTTCCTCTTTCATCTTGTTGACATCGAGAAAACCAAACCTGTTGCTGATCTCTCGGCCCAGGAAGATGTTGCGCCACAAGGTCTGCAGCTCCGCCAGGGCGCGCTCCTGATAGACGGTCTCCACGCCCAATTTCCGGGCTTTAGCCACGGTCAGGTCTGTGGCCAATTGGCCGCCGAAGAAGATTTCGCCTTCGGACGCTTGATGATAACCGGTGATCACCTTGATCAGCGTCGATTTGCCGGCGCCGTTGTCGCCCAACAAGCCGACAACTTCGTTCCGGCCCAGATGGAAGTTGATATTCTTTAGGGATTGGACCTCCCCAAATGATTTGGAGATGTTCTTTAGCTCAAGCCGATGTTCCATATAATTATCCCTATTCGCGATAGTGGAGGCTGAGCGGCAGCCCAGCCGGAGCCGGGAAAGGCCGCTCAACCTCCTCGATTACCTCAATGACTAGCGAATCTGACGATCCACCAGGTCAACAAGCAGTTCGATGTTGTCGGCATGGGCGAAGCCAGCGCCGGTGTCGATGTGCAGACCGGTGAAGGCGTAGTTGTTGGTCAGGCAGATCTGCAGCACCGGCAGATAACCCTGCAGCCACTGCTGCTGGTCGATCACCAGGTCGGTCCAGCCGCCGCGGATCGCTTCCACGGTGGCGGAGGAGAGGTCAAAGCCAGCGGCATAGACGTCGTCGGGGCCAAAGCCGGCGGAGGTCAGGTAGGTCTCCAGGGTGGCGGTCAAAGCGCCGTGGTCGGTGACCACCAGCTTGACATCCGGATTGGCAGAGGCGTAGCCAACGAAGGTGGAGGTGCCGGCAGAGGCGTCGGCGTTGGTGGCGTCGTCGATCTCAAGATAGTCGACGGTAAGGCCAGCGGCTTCCAAAGCGTCGATGACACCCTGGGTACGCTGACCACGGCCCGCCTGGGCCAGCAAGCCCCAGACCATGGCCCGGTCGCCAGCGCCCAGCCCAAACCGCTGCGCCGATTCGGCGCCGAGGGCATAGCCGGCGGAGTACAGTTCAGCGCCGACATAGCCGAAGCCGGTAGAGCTGTACTTGGCTTCCAGCATCTGCAGGGTGGTGTTCTGGCTGGTGACGATAATCCCCTGGGCGCGGGCATCGTCGACCACAGAGGCGAAAGCGTCATCACCAGGATGGCCCATGATAGCGATGCCATCGGGGCCGGTGGCGGCGGCTTCCGCGAACTGGGTGACCATTTTCTCTGGATTCCAGTCTGACCAGACGTACTCTACATTCGCGCCCAGGTCGGCGGCAGCGGCTACCGCGCCGTTGTAGACCACGGTGGCAAACGGGCCGCCGGGGGAACCGCCGGGGAAGAAGACGATATCAGTGCCCGCGCACCATTTGTCTTCCGCTGCCGGGGCAGCCCCTTCGGTCTCGCCAGGCGCTTCCGCCGCGGTTTCTTCAGCGGCTTCTTCTACCACTGCCGGCTCTTCAACGGCACCACTATCTTCAGCAGCGGGTTCGTCCGAGCCGCAGGCCACCAGGGCCAGCAGCAAGATCATCGCAAAAACAAATCGAAATACATTTTTCGTCGCCATTTGAATTCTCCTCACAAATATGTACTTGGTTTGACTGACCAAGCAGTTGCGGGCGGTCAACGCGCCCGATTCAACCCTTGTAAATACCCTTCGGTCTTGCCATACACACCTCCAGTCTAGGTAGAACTTGGCTATAAATCCGGTTAATCAACGCCATCCCTCCACCAGCTTCAGCAGGCGCTGCTCTTCCTCTTCATCATCAGCCGCCACCCAGAGGAAGATCCCTTCCGGGGACATCGCCTCGATAAATTGGGGCAGCTCTTTCTTGTTGAGGTCCACAATGACCGGCATGCCTTGCTGCTGCAGCCCTTTGATCAGCGGCAGCCACTGCATAATCGGCTGGTCGTCTCCGACCCCCTGGACCCACTGCACCGCGTGGACATCGCCCAGTCCGATGATGTCGTCCATGTGCCGGGCGACCCCTTTGCCGTCCACGTGGTAGACGTTGTGGGTCATGCCGCCCAGCTCCTGCCGGTGTACCGGCAGAACGAACTCCTTGAAGAAGTCCGGCGAGATCAATGATGAGAAATCAGCGCTGGGGATGTGCATCTTGCCCCGGCTGGGCAGCCCCATCCAGCTGACCGACAGCTGCCCGCTGGCCTTCAACATGGCGTCAAAGTGGTCATAGATCTCGACGAAGTCGTCTATAGCGATCTGGGTCAGCCGTTTGACCTGCTCCGGGGCGTCAAACAGATCCAGGCAGAGCTGCTGTGGATCCCGCCACGCCGCCGCGCAGTCGATGCCGGGATGCAGGTCAGTGTAGCCCACCATGAACCGCCCCTGGCTGCGTTCCAGAGCGCACTTGGTAAGCTCCTCCAGCTTGCGGAAGTAGATGTTGTTCCGGTCGAACGCCAGCCGGTCCATATCCTGCCAATCACCAATGAGCGGAACGGACCAGGAGGTCACTTCGCCGAAAACCAGCTCTGCGCCGTAAAAGGCGGCGTACACCTCCGGGCCCAGATTTGGAAAGAAGACCGGAAATGTCTCGCCGTAGAAGCGTCGCCCCTCAACCGATTTGGCGAACAGGCCCACCTGGGTCTCGACATCGAACCACCACGCCCTGCGATCCGCCGATGACAGCTGAGAAATGTCCTCGCTGGCCTGCTGCAGAAAGGCGTTGTGGGCCATAAAACGGACCGGCGGCCGGTCCAGAATCTGGCTCTGGTACCAGGCGTCAATCCGGGCCATCGATTTATCGAAATCTGCCACACCAGCGATGTCCATCAATGAACTCCGTGAACGACTGCCGGCAAGAGATGTGCCGGGCAAAGAGGTGAATCCTGCTGCTACGGTGCCAGTCTGCGGGCCAATGACGCTGCCTGGCTGGCATCGGGGGCGTAACCGTCAGCCCCGATCTCAGCGGCATATTCGGCATTCACCGGAGCGCCGCCGACCATGATCTTGACCTGGTCGCGCAAGCCGGCAGCTGCTATGGCGTCGACGGTCTTTTTCATGCCAGGCATGGTGGTAGTCAGCAGCGCCGACATCGCCACCAGCTGCACATTCTGGTCATTGATGGCGGCGATGAATCTATCGGGGGCCACGTTGGTGCCCAGGTCGACAATCTCAAAGCCGGCCCCTTCCAGCATCATCCCTACCAGGTTCTTGCCGATGTCGTGCAGGTCACCGCTGACCGTGCCCAGGGCCACCCGCCCGGCTGGTTTCACATCGCTGTCGACCAGCAGCGGCTTGAGCATCGACAGCCCGGCCTGCATCGCCCGGGCGGCCACCAACATCTCAGGCACGAAGAACTCTTCCTCTTCGAACAGCTTGCCAACTTCGTCCATCGCCGGGATCAGGGCGATCTGCAAAATGTCCGGCGCACTGATGCCGGCGTCCAATGCCGCCTGCACGCCGCTGGTGCAGCCGGGCATATTTCCGTCCAATATCGCCTCGAAAATCAGTTCTAATTCCGCTTTCATCTTTTCCTCCAAGAATGGTTTCAATGATAATGAATTGATGTTTTAATAGGTCCCCTTGATGCTGTCCACCATGGCCCAGAAGTTTTCCAAAGGGGTATCCAACTGCACGTTGTGAGTGGGCGATAATATCAAGCCGCCATTCTTGCCGACTGTGTCCAGACGCTCTCTAACTTCGGCGGCGACTTGCTCTGGGGTGCCGAACGGCAGGGTGTACTGCTCGTCGATAGTCCCCCAGAAGCATAGTTTATCACCGTACTGCCGGGCCAGCGCCGCCGGGTCCATGCTGGCGGGCTGTATCGGGTTGAGCACATCCAGCCCGATTTCAATCAGGTCGGGAATGATCGGGGCGATGTCCCCGTCGGAATGGTAGGCGATCTTTATCGCCGGGTTGATCGCCTTCAGTTCAGCGAAGAAGTGGGCCATTCGCGGCTTGAAGAAGCGTCGCCACATCCGGGGGGAGATCAGCATCCGCTGCTGGGCGCCGACATCGTCGCCGGTCCAGATCATGTCCACCCCCAGTTCAGCCAGCCGCTTGGCGGCGGTCAAATGGTACTGGTAAGGGATATCCAGCAGATGGTCTGCCAGGTCCGGATTTTGGAGCATGTCGGCAAGGAGCTGCTCCAACCCCC
>JAHEEY010000009.1 GCA_024640485.1 Chloroflexota bacterium
CCCACCCGTGCAGGTCGGCCACAATCTTGTAAGCCGGGGTGCTCAAATAAAACGACAGCTGCTGCCGCACAAACGACTCGGTCTTTTGGGCAGCTGCGGGATCATCAAGGGGAATGACAAAGAGTGAGGTGTTCAGGGTTAAATCTGATCGGGAACGCCCACTCTTCTCCAGTCCATTATGCAGATTGGGAAGAGCAAACTCCCTCAGGTATTTGACCGTATGCAGGGCATGAAG
Source organism: Chloroflexota bacterium (assembly GCA_024640485.1). Taxonomy (GTDB): domain Bacteria; phylum Chloroflexota; class Anaerolineae; order Promineifilales; family Promineifilaceae; genus JAHEEY01. The sequence continues at coordinate 236 of JAHEEY010000009.1, forward strand.
ATGAACACCATCGCAAACCTCTCCAGCCATCTGCAGCATCCCTTTGTTCACGGCTGAAACGTAGATAGGGATCTGAGGGAAGTCGTGCGGGCCTGGATTGAAGAACGGGGTCATTAGATTGAGCTGGAAGAATTCTCCCCGGAAATCAAGCGGCTTTCCCTCCTGCCAGCAGTCCCAAACCGCCCTGATCGCCAAAATCATCTCGTGCAGCTTGAGCACCGGCTTTTCCCACGCCGCCCCGAACCGGCGCTCGATATGGCCGCGCACCTGACTGCCTAGTCCAAGAGCAAACCTGCCCCGCGAAAACCTGGCTAGATCCCAGGCGGTATGGGCTATGATGGTTGGACTGCGGGGAAAGGCTACCGCGATGGCGGTGCCCAGGAGAATGCGCCGGCTGTGCTCTGCCGCCAGCAGCAGGCGCATGAAGGGATCGCCGCTGGTTTCCGCCATCCACAATCCATCGAACCCAATAGCTTCTACGGCGGCCCCATATGCCGCCATATCGGATAGTTCGGAGGTAAGTAAGCTGGCATCGATCTTCATGAAGTCACCTCTTCTAAGGGCTGACCATTGATCGCGGGGACAGCTGCAGTCATGCATTTCCGCGCACCCTGCTGATGCTGCAGCCAAATTTACCACCGGATCGAAGATTCGCGCAAGCCGACGCAGCCGCGGCTGGTCACTATTCGCTGCCAGCTTCCAGGCCCATGGAAACGGCAGCAGGGCTGGAACGCCCGCCAGGAGCTGCTCGCCATGATAGATTTTACTTCGAGGGAGGTTGCTTGTCTGACCGGCTTCCGGCAGAATTACAGATTGCCGGCGCGGCGCGCTGGGCAGACCGCATTTGCGCTGCAGTCGGGCACGGCTCCTCTTCCAGATTGTCGGTCAGCTGCAGGCGTTTGTAATCCTGAAAGCGTGGTGAAGATCAACCAAGCCAACGTTTGCGTCGCTTGTAATGTTTCACGTCTCGATAACTCTTGCGTTCCCCCACCTGGGTCAGCCCCAGGTAGAACTCCTTGATATCCGCGTTTTCCGCCAGCTGGTCTGAAGGACCATCCATGACGATGCGTCCTGTTTCCATGACGTATGCGGTCTCAGCGATCTGCAGGGCCACATTGGCATTTTGCTCCACCAGCAAGATAGCCACACCCGCTTCTTGATTGATGCGCTGTATGATTTCGAAGATGTTCTGCACCAGCAGCGGCGCCAATCCCACTGACGGTTCATCCAGCAGCATCAGCTTCGGCTTGGCCATCAGAGCCCTGCCGATAACCACCATCTGCTGCTCGCCGCCAGAGAGGTATCCGCTGGTCCGGTGCCGATACTCCCTCAGCGGTGGGAAATAGTCGTACACCTCTTCCAAATCTTGCTTGATGACCCGATTGGAGGCATTTCGGAACAGCGCGCCAGTGATCAGGTTCTCTTCCACCGACAAATGCCGGAACAGTCGCCGCCCTTCGAGCACCTGAACGATACCGGATCGGGTTATCTCCTCCGGCTGCATACTGCCTAGCATCTGGCCCTCAAACTCAATCCCGCCTCTGGTGACGGCACCATCCTCTCGCAGCAGAAGTCCTGAAATCGCCTTGAGGGTGGTGGTTTTACCGGCCCCATTTGCTCCCAGGAGTGCCACGATCTGCCCCTGATTAACTTCAAGGGAAATTCCACGGAGGACCAGCACTACGTCGCTGTAGATGACTTCGATGTTGTTGATTTTCAGCATAGTCTCGCCACTCTTGATTCCGCAATAACTGGGTGCCTGGATGCCTGCGGGCCACCTTGTGTTCCGATTGAATTTGAGCCCGAAAAAAGTTGTCAGGGATGACCCATGTATCCTGGTCATGCCAGGACAAAGGATATTCGCACTGCAGAAATCCGGCTGACTCCGTCCGGACTTCGCCGCCTAACGGTCACCCTGAAGCTAAACAGAGAGGCTGGAACCGGTCTTAGCAACTTCCAGCCTCTCTGAATCTTAATATTACTCGCCAGCCGGCCGCAGATCTGGCATATCGGTCCAATCTTGGAGAACGTTAAAGGCGTCGGGACCGCCCTGGATTTGACGCAGCTGTACATTATGGGGTGAACGGCTGCCGTCACTGTAATCGACCCGAATAACCCCATCCAGCGCCTGTATGGGGCCCATTGTGGTCAAGGCGTCGTATAACGCCTGGCCTGAAAGGGCGTCAAAGCCAACGGTGTCAATGGCGACTTCTATGGATTGCCGCAGCAGATCCACACCAGCTAGCAGCAGGAGATAACCAACGTTATGGGCGCCAGCGGGCCGCTCGTTGGCATCGAACAGCTCCTGAGCCGCCTGAATGCCGGGGTTATCGGCGTCATTCCACCAGAGATAGGGGAATGGCGTGATCAAGCCTACCGCCAGGGAGGGATCAGAGACAAACGCATAGGTGGCCAGATCCATAGCCCAGTTATCTCCGGCCAGCACGAATTGACCCTGCAGCCCCAAAGCACCGATGCCGTTCATCAAGGCTGCCGGGCCAAAGGCAAGGGTATTGGTCCAGATAACGTTGGCGCCAGCCGCCTGGGCATTGAGCAGGGCGGTGGTGGTATCGGCGCTAGGAGACAGGTCGTAGATTTCCTCAGCGACGATGTTGACGCCCAGGCTCTCAGCATAGGCACGCGACTCTGTAGTCAGGGCCCCTTGGCCAAAAGCGCCAGGCCAGCTCAGGTAGGCCAGATTGATCTCATCCCCTGCGGAGGCAGGTTTGGCTTCATCCCAATTTGCCACCAGCCAATCCAGGAAGTAGCCCAATTGATCAGGATAGATAGGTCCCAGACCAAAGGTGTAGCCTGAACCCGGTCCGTAGAATGCTTCAGCGCTGAAACCGGCGGTCAAGTTCACGATTTGGTCTTCGACAAAGCGGCTGGCCAACGCCTCGGCTTCCCCTGAACCATAGGTGATCATGGCCAACACGTTGTCGTCTTCACTGGTGAAACGGTCATAAGCGGCGACCGCTTCATCTACACTGCCAGCCGTATCGGCGAACTGCACATCCAGCATGGCGCCGCGAATACCGCCTGAAGCGTTTAAGGCATTGACAGCATCCTGCATACCAAAGACCAGCGGGCCAGTGATAGCGGCGTATGGGCCAGAAAGATCGCCGAAATGATACAGATGGATGGTTTCCCCTTCCAGGTTATCAGTCCGGAGCATCGGCTCGGGCTCTTCAGTCGGAGCCGCGGTCGGCTCGACCACAGGCTCTTCAGTCGGCACCGCAGTTGGCTCCTCCATGGGCTCTTCAGCCGGCGCCTCTGTTGGCTCGGCAACAGGCTCTACAACCGGGACTTCCGTCGGTTCCGGCGGAGGAGCGGGGGTAGGTTCTTCCGCCGCGCTGGCACATCCGGACAGCAGCAGCGCCAAAAATACAATCGACAACAAGATGAGCAAGGGGTTCTTTCTCATGATCACGTTTCTCCTTATCCTCATAACTATCTCTCAGCAAGACAGGCTAATGGATCTGACTTGAATAATCAGAATATGGATCCGTATTGAGATTCGGCGCTCTGTCACCTCCTTCAACTCCCCCTGCAAGACGAACTATTGTCAAAGTCAACCCTGTTCAGTTGGTACACCCAGCGAAATCGGCCTCAGGTCCGCCGCTCATGCTAACGCGAAAATGGACGCATTCGCCAGGCTGCTTTGGTTAATTTCCACCGGTGAGCCAGGCCTCGCGGCTCGAAGATTAGAAACACGATCAGTGCCAGGCCGAAGATGAGTGGGCGCAGCGCCGCAGTGGCGCCGGCGGCATTATCCGGCAGCACACTGATCACCCAAGGAGACATGACCGTGGCTATCTCCTCCAGCAAAATGACCAAAGTGGCCCCAAATATCGGCCCAAGGCTGGTTCCCAGGCCGCCGACGACCAGCATTCCCATAAAGAGAATGGAGTCAGTTAGATTTACGGTTACGGAATTGATGTGACGCAAATTATGGGCCAGCATCGCGCCGGCAGCACCGGCAAACACAGCCGCGATAAAGAATGCCTTCAGCTTGTAGGCAAAAGGATCGATTCCCAGCAGTTCGGCAGCAAGATCATTGTCGCGAATTGAGACCAGCGCCCTGCCCAAGCGGCTGCGAGAGATATTGTGGGCCACGATGGTGCTCAATATCACCACGACCAACGAGATATGGATGAATTGATCCGAGGTGGCAAAACGATAAACGCATGCCCCGAGTTCGCCGTCAAACTGGGTCCCAAAGAAGCAGAGATTGTTGATCACGGGAAGCTTGATGATTGGCACCGGCACATTCAATCCCTGGGCTCCGTGCAGTATATCGCCGTAGATATTCCGGGTAATCCATGGGATGATGAATTGAGCGCTCAAGGTGGCCATCACCAGATAGAACCCTTTGACACGCAGCGATGGCAGGCCGAATATCAAGCCCACCACGCCGGCGCTCAAGGCCGCCACCGGCAGCGCGAAAAAGAAGTTCCAGCCCAATTGGGTAACCAGCAGCGTGGACGCGTATCCACCGACGGTCATGAACGCTGCCTGACCCAAGGAGATTTGACCGGTATAGCCAGTGAGGATGTTGAGCCCTTGAACCGCGACTATGGCAATCAGTACCCGGTTGACAAAGGAAACCGTCGATTCAGAACTATATGCCGGCAGAAGAAATAGCGCAGCCAGGCCAACGAATAGGACAACATACTGCCATCGCTTGCGCAGCACCGACATATCTTGCTCATAGCTGCGATCAAAATCACCCGCTGGTCTTAAAGCTGCCACAGGAATCCCTCGCTAGATAGTTGGGTTATTGATACGTTAATTAAGATGAGACGAATACCTATCGGTCATATGCGCTCAATGCGCTTTTGACCAAACAGCCCGTCCGGGCGAATGACTAACACAATCAACAAGATGATGTAAGGTACGATCTCTGTAGAATTGCGGATCGCCTGGGCAACCGCCGGGCCAAGAAAGAAGTCATTGGTGGGAAGGGCCACCAACCCTTGGACCAATCCAATGAGCAGTCCACCGATCACCGCCCCAGGAATAGACTCCAGACCGCCTAAGAGCACCGCGGGAAAAGCGATCAGGGCCACAATCGACAGGCTCAAATCCAGTCCGCTGGCGGTGGCGATCAAGATTCCGCCAATTGTGGCGATCAGGCCAGCGATGGCCCAGGAGATACCGAACACCCGGTTGATCCGGATACCTACGCTTTGGGCAGTCTCATGGTCTTCAGCGGTCGCCCGCATACTCAGACCGGTGTGGGTGAATTGGAAGAAGAGCCAAAGCACAACGACGCAGATGATGGCGATGACGAAGGTCCACACCAGGTTCTGTCTTAAAATCACCACGATGGGGTTGCCATTGTATTGAAACGGCAGCGAAAGCTTGTATGGGTCGGTGATGGAGAAGAATACGGGGAAGTTCCGCTGGGTGGTGCCGAAGGTCAAAATGGTTAATCCCTGCAGCACCTGCCCTAACGCCAAAGTCATCAAGATAATCGAAAGCAGCGGCTGGCCGGTCATTGGGCGCAGCGTTACCCGCTCGATCAAGAGTCCCAGCAATACTGACACACCCATGGCGCAGATCACCGCTAACCACAACGGCAGCCCCATTCCTTCCTCAGCGGCGAACCACCAGGTGGACATGGTGCCGATCAGCAGCATCTGCCCATGCGCGAAGTTGAAGATCTCTGATGATTTGAAAATCAGAACGATTCCCAGGGCAATAAGGGCCACAGGCCCTCCGTTCAAAATACCTGTGATAGCGAATTGCGGAAGCAGTTGCCAGTTCATATGGGTCCTCTCTGGTATTGCCGGATCATCCTAAATCAGCTATCTCCCAGTGATGCTATCCTAACCGTGGTGTCGATCACACCTTCACGTCCATCCTGGTAGCGAACAGGCGCCCGCACCCGGATATCTTCTTTGCTATCATACATGGCATCGATGATTTCCTGGTATCGCTCATAAAGCACATTTCGCCGAAGTTTTCGCGTCCGGGTCATTTCCGATTCATCGGCATCAAATTCCTTGTGCATCAGCACAAAATGCCGCACCCTGCCTGCTGGCGGCAGACTGGCGTTCACCTCACGCACCGCCTGTTCCACCAGACCATACACCTCTGGCTTCTGTGACAGGTCGACGAAAGTAGTGAATCCAATCCCCCTTTTCTCGGCCCAGCGCCCCACATTTTCAAAATCAATGATAACCAGGGCGGTAGCCCGATCCCGGCTTTCGCCACCCACGGTCATCACATCGCGAATGTATGGGCTGAACTTCAACCGGCCCTCGATGAATTGCGGCGAAAACCGTTCCCCGTTGGCCAGGGTAATCATTTCTTTGACCCGATCCAGATAGATCACATGCCCGTCGTCATCAATGTGTCCGGCATCGCCGGTGCGAAGCCAACGACGACCATCCTCATCGGTCAACAACGTTTCCGCGGTGGCCTCGGCATTCTTGTAGTACCCTTGCATAACCGTGGGGCCGGCAATCTGGATTTCGCCTTCTTTCGATATGCGGATTTCAATCCCCGGAGCCGGGGGGCCCACACTGGCGAATTTGATGTCATTATCCCGGTGAATGGTGGCGCCTCCGGTTACTTCCGTCGAGCCGTAAATCTGTTTTAGGTTGATGCCCAAGGCGTGGAAGAATCTCATGGCGTCTGGGCTGAGCGCCGCGCCAGCCGTATACGCCGCCCTTATCGTCGACAGCCCCAGCTGATCGCGCAGCGGGCGGAATATCAGCCACTCGCCCAAGGCGTAATAGAGTCTCAGACCGAGGCCGGGGCTTTCCTTGGCAAATCTTGTATCGGCCATTCTGTAGCCCACCGGCAAGAAGATCTTATAGAACTTGCGATTGATCCAGGTGGCATCGTTGATCCGGATCTGTACGGTGGCAACCACCGAGTCCCATAACCTCGAGTTGTACAACAGCGTCTCAGGGGCGATTTCGCGAATATTCTCCCGAACCGTTTCCGGCGCTTCCGGGAAGTTCAGTATCACCCCAGAAAAGACGTGGGCGGCGATCCCAAGTACCGGTTCGGCAATCCATCCCATCGGCAGAAAGCTGATATGGTTGTCTGTCTCGTATCGATGGTCTACTTGATGGTAGACGGATGTGCCGCTGAGCATGTTACCATGGCTCAACATGACCGCTTTGGGCAGGCCGGTGGTGCCAGAAGTGTAGCAAAACATAGCCAGGTCATCGGCGTGGCCCAGGGCGACTTCGGTGTCAAACCTATCCGGCTCCTTAGCGTCAACCTGCCGGCCTATGTCCAAGACCTGATCATATGAAATCAGCCAATCCTCTTGGTATCCCCAAAGCCCTCGTTCATCCCAATAAATCACTCGCTTGATTTGTGGAATCTGGCTCCTGATTTCCAGCAGCTTATCACATTGCTCCTGATCCTTAGCCAGAACGAAGGTGGCATCAGAATGGTTGACGATATAGGCCATTTCAGCCGGCGTGGCGTCGGTAAAAAGGCCCACCTGGATTGCCCCAACAGCTTGCAGCCCAAGGTAGGCCCACAGATACTGCCGGTCGTTATCACCCACGGTGCAAATCTTGTCCTGCCGCTGCACGCCCAACGAAATCAGACCTAACGCAAAGGATTTCACATTCTCGTATGAGTCCATCCAGCTAAACTCGCGCCAGATACCGAACTCCTTCTGGCGCAGGGCCGTCTTCTCACGACCATGCTTTTGGACACGTTGAAGAAAATATTGAGGTATTGTGTGTGATTCGGCCATGAAGTGATCCTCTTCCATCAATTGCTCAAGCTCATACTTCACCCAAATATGCCTGGATCACCTGCGGGTCGTTCTTGATCTCATCCGGCAGCCCCTCGGCGATTTTTACGCCAAAATCCAACACCACGACACGATCGGAAATATCCATTACCAGGCCCATATCATGCTCAATCAGCACCACAGTCACACCGCGCTGTTCATGGATATCCAGCACGAACCGGGCCATATCTTCTTTTTCTTCGACATTCATGCCGGTCATGGGTTCATCGAGCAGCAGCAGGTCTGATTCCAGAGCCAGGGCGCGTCCCAATTCGACTCGCTTGCGCAACCCATAGGGCAGCGCACCAACGATCGATTTTCGAATGTGGGCAATTTCCAGGAAGTCGATAATCCCTTCCACTACTTCGCGGTGCTCAACCTCCTCCCGCTGCGCTCGCCCCCAGTAGAGCATCGATTCCACACTCCGCTGGCGCATGTGTATGTGCCGCGCCGCCATGATATTGTCCAGAGTACTCAAGCCGGTATATAGAGCGATGTTCTGAAACGTCCTGGCGATGCCTAGCGGAGCGATCTTGTGCGTCGGTGTTTTGGTGAGATCGGCGCTTTTGAAGAAAATGCCCCCTTCCTGAGGTCGATAGAAACCGCTGATGCAGTTGAGCATGGATGTCTTCCCAGCACCATTGGGACCAATAATTGCCAGGATTTCACCTTCTTGCACATCAAAACTGACGTCTGTGAGAGCGGCAGTACCACCAAAACTGAGAGATACGTCGCGGACAGCTAGTAAGCCAGAATTAGGAGTCATGCCACCTCGTAAACAGGAGGAGAAGGTGTGAGCCGAATACGCGCCTGGGATTTCAGACCACCCTCCTCCGAATCAGTTGTTCAATCATTTGCGACGGGGATATCCAAAGACAGTTCATATCTTAAGGGGCAATACCCTGATTTGTCAATTGCAATCCGAATATTCGGCGGCATGAGCGGTTAGGCGCCGTATCAATAATTTGGATTCCTCGGAGGGCAAAACAAGGTGGATATTGCCAACAGTGCATGCATCTTCAGACAGATTTACGCGTCGACGGATAAGGGTCACATACGAAAAAACCCTCTCGCGACCGATAGGTTACGAGAGGGTTCTTAGTTTCAGCTTGCTGCGGGGCCAACCAGGGCGCCGGATGATGCTGTAGGATTGTTATATGATCCCCAGTTCCCGTCCGCCCTTGATGATTACGTCGACACAGTAGTCGATATCTTCGGAGGTGTGCACTGCCGATACACATGCGCGTAACCGTGCTAAGCCCTCTGGCACCACCGGCGCCACCACTGCCTGTACGAAAATGCCGTGATCCCGGCAGTATTTTGCCAGGGTAGCGGCTGCGGGTGTTGAGCCGCAGATCACCGGGACAATGGCCGTTTCCGAATAGAGCAGGTCAAAGCCGGCTTCCCGCAATCGTCCGGCAAAATGGTTGTAGTTTTTCTGGATAGCCTTAACTCGCCAGGGCTCTTCTTCTATCACATCAAAAGCGGCCATGGCAGCGGCGGCTGAAGCAGGGGGCAGCGCCGCTGAATAGATGAAGGCGCGGGCTTGATGCTTCAGGAAGGTGATCAGTTCCGCGCTGCCGGCTACATAACCGCCGGCGCTGGGGATAGTCTTGCTCAAGGTGCCCATCTTGATGTCAACCGTATCAGACGGCATCCCGAAATACTCTTCGATGCCGTGCCCGGTTTCGCCTAGGACACCGATAGAATGGGCTTCATCAATCATCAGGTAGGCCCCGTACTTCTTGCAGAGCCGGCTGACTTCGGGCAAGTTGATGATGTCGCCATCCATGCTGAAGACCGCATCAGCCACAACCAGCTTTCGGCCATCGGGGTTCGCTTCTGCCAGCCGCTTTTCCAACTGGTCCATATCGTTATGCCGGAAGCGCGAAAACTCGGCGGCAGCCAGCAGACAGCCGTCGACAATACTGGCGTGATTCAGCTTATCGGAGATCACGGTATCGCCACGGCGCAAGATCGATGAGACAGTAGACAAGTTGGTGACGTAGCCGCTGGAGAATGTAATCGCCGCATCGGTCCCCTTGAACCTGGCGATTCGCTCCTCTAGCTCATTGTGCAGCACCAGAGAACCCGCCAAAAGACGTACGCCATGGGTGCCCGTACCGTATTTCTCAACAGCCGCTTTGGCGGCAGCATCAATCTTGGGGTGCCTGATCAACCCAAGATAAGAATAGCTCCCCAGCATGATCATCTCACCGTGATTGGTGACGTTCACCCGACCGTTGGGCAAGATATCCTCGGTGGTTTCAAGGTAGAAGTAAAGGCCTTCTTCCTTGTAGTGATCAATATCCCACAACATTTCGGGCACCAACGATGGTCGATTCTCAATCGCCTGCTCAATCATAAAGCTATCCTCGCTCACAAAATTAACTTAAGTCGCCTATTTTATCGCCTATCTCGGATTCGCCCAACTACACTTGCTATCTGCTAACAATCCTGGCAAAATTCCCCCATGAATCCACCTCAACAAGTGCCGAAACATACCCGTGCCTAACCCAATCCGAATTCTTCAATGGCGACGGAGAAGCGTGCATCAGAAAGGTCGGGGCAGTTCCTTGGCACGCCGTCTGCTTGGCGCATTCGTGTTACTGGCCCTCTTGGGCATGCTGTTTGTGGCGGTGGCTTCATTGACGGCTGGCCTTTCGGTCTACGCCTTCTATGCTCAGAAGATCCCTGCCTACTCTCAGATGACAGCTGATTGGAAACAGCACGCCTCGGCTGAGGCAAAGACCAGCATCATCTACGCCTGGCGAGATGATCAGTTGAGCCAACCTGTCCCCATCTACCAGATCAGCAATCCAGCCGGCGAGAATCCGTCGTGGACTACCCTGGACCAAACCCCTCAGGCATTGCAGGATGCAACTGTCGCCTTTGAAGATCCAGATTTCTACGCCGGTCAGGCGCTCAATACCACCGATCTTATCCGACAACTGCTGGCGTATTTCAGAGGGCAGGAGCAGGGCGGCGCTCGTGGATCAATATTAAGGCAACTGGTACGCAAGCAGTACATCCGATCCGAAGAGTCGGATGCCAATGGACCTATCACCCTGGCCGGCACGCTATTGCAAGTAGAAGAGCTGCTGCTGTCCCATCGGATCAGCAACAGCTATACCCAAGACCAGATCTTAGAATGGTATTTGAATACCGCTTTTTACGGAAACCTCGCTTTTGGCGTCAACGCCGCCTCTCATGCGTATTTCGGTAAGCCAGTCAGCGAACTCGGCTTGGCTGAGGCGGCCATGCTGTCGGCTATACCGGGGGAACCCACGCTTAATCCGACTGATGACCTTCAAGCCGCAAAAGATCGCCAGCGACTGGTACTTGAAGCCATGGCCGATGCCGGTTTGATCAGTCGTGACAGCGTGGCTGCCGCGCAGTTCACACCGATACAGTTCACGCCTGGCATGGAAGATCGTTTGGACATCATCGCGCCCCATTTCGCCTTGTACGTGCGGGAAGAATTAGAGGAGCGATTTGGACCTGAACTGCTGCTTTATGGAGGACTCCGGGTCTACACGTCTCTCAATTTGGAGATGCAGCATCAGGCTGAATGCTTAGCCAGGGCTCAGGTCAACCGGCTGTCTGGGCAGCTTGGCACCGGCCTTCCCGCGGATGAACGGGATGCCTGCGAAGCGCTGGCATATCTCAGCCCGCTGCCAGGCGCCGCTCAAGGTATTGACCGAAATGTGGGCAACGCGGCAGTCGTGATGCTAGACGCGGAAAGCGCCGGCATTCGGGCGATGGTGGGCAACCTCAATTACTGGAATGAAGCGGAAGACGGCGCGTTCAATATCGCTACTCAAAGCGAGCGCCAGCCGGGAACTGCACTGAAACCGTTTATCTATTTGACCGCCTTGAGCCGCGGCTACACTGCCGCCACGATGGTCCTTGATGTGGAAACAGATTTCAGCAGCGCCACTACCGGCAGCATTGAGATACCCCAAAACGCTGACGGTCAGTTCCATGGCCCTATGCGGCTGCGCGAAGCGCTTGGCAACGGCTACTACGTCCCAGCTATACAAGTCATGAGCTGGGTCGGGGTAAATAATGTCTTGCGCACCGCTCACAGTCTTGGCATTACTGGGCTCAATGATGCCCTAGGCAGCTATGACCTCTCCCTGGCCCTTGGTGGGGGAAAAGTGAACCTGCTAGACATGGTCTTCGCTTTCAATGTGATGAACAACATGGGGGTCATGATCGGTCATTCCCGTCCCAACGCTATGCCCGAGCCAGGGATGCGTACAATCGATCCAGTGAGCATCTTGCGGGTGGAAAACAGTGCTGGCGAGCTGTTGTATGAGTACCATCAAGATGAAAGGCGCGAGATTCTGACACCGCAGCTTGCCTACATGATCAACGATATGCTCTCAGATCGAAGTGCCCGCTGCGCCAACTTCGGCTGTCCAAATGTGATGGAACTACCCGACAATCGTCCAGCTGCGGTAACCACCGGAACCACCAATGACTTCCGTGACGCCTGGGCTGTCGGCTATACCCCTCAGTTGGTCACCGGCGTCTGGGTGGGCAACAGTGATAACAGCGATATGATGGGCGTTTCCGGCGAAGAAGGGGCCGCGCCAATCTGGCAGGCGCTGATGAGTTGGTCGATGAATAATGAGCCGGTGGCAGTCTGGTCTCAGCCGCCCAACTTGAGAGAAATGGCCGTCTGCAATATCTCCGGGCTGCTGGCTACTCCGTACTGCCCCACCCTATCTGAGCTGTTTATCGATGGGACCCAGCCTACGGTCTACGACAACATTTATCAACCATTCGCCATTAATAGAGAGACCGGGAGATTGGCGACCATTTACACCCCGCCCGATCTGGTGGAACGTAAGATTTACAAAATCTACCCAGAGCAGGCGTCCGCCTGGGCCGAGGCCAACCAGGTGGAACATCCCCCCACTGATTATGATACGATCAGCCGGGTCAATACGGACCTGGGCGCAGCCGCCATCAGTTCTCCGCAGCCATTTTCATTCATTCGAGGCACGGTCCCAATCAGCGGCACCGCAGCCGGCGATAACTTCAGCCATTTCCGCCTGGCTCATTTCATGGGTCTGACGCCTTCCAACCTGCAGACTATTACCGAGATTTCAAGCCCGGTTGAGAATGAGCTTCTGGCGACCTGGGACGTGGGCAATCTATCGGGCCTGTACACGCTGCTGCTCACCGTGGTCAACAAGGACGGCAGTTTCTCCGAAGCAAGCGTCCCCTTAACCGTAGACAACCAGCCGCCGACAATCTCTATCGAAACACCGCTGCCCAACCAGCGGATAGCCGCCGGTAGTGAAAATGTATTGATCAGTGTGGACGTCGAGGACAACATTTCGGTGGTGCAGGTGGCTTACTATCTGGATGGCGCCCGGCTGCCGTTTGCCGCCAGCATCACAGCACCATTTTCCACACAATGGGCCATCCGAGCAGCCGGCTGCCATTCACTGACTGCCGTCGCCATAGATGCCGCCGGTAACGAGACCGTCAGCCCCTCAGTCCCTGTCTGCCTGGTAGAACCAGAGTAAGGCTCTGGCAAGCAGCGCCCTTCCCCACATGATCATCTAGACGCTCCGGAACTGCCTTCACGACAACTTCACGGTGAATTTACGTACCCCACACGGACGTACAAGGGTTGCTGACGTATGCTAGCATTAGCTCCCGCTGTCAGGCGAGCCTAGGAACGATCGCATGGTGGAATCATATCTCAACGGGGCGTCGCAGTTCACCAATCACCTCTTGAAAAGCATGATCGATGGGTTTTTGGTCCTCGATCAAGAAGGTCTAGTCACCTCTGCCAACCAAGCGGCGGCAGCTATACTTGGGTCTGATCTGGAAGCGCTGATTGGGCAGCACTACTCGTCGTTCTGGCCTGTAGAACTGCCTTCTCCAGATGATATGGCCCGTCCAGACGACTCGCCTCGCCAATCGACGGTCACGCATTTCAGAGACATCCCGTTTACCGTGACAGTTTCAGCCGGCCCAGGGCCTAGTGAAGCCCCAGGGAGCTGGCTGGTTTCCATGACCGGATTGGCTGATATCGAGCGGCTGAAGGATTCCCTTGCTCACACACAGAAACTGGCAACCATCGGCACGCTAGCGGCGAGTGTTGCCCATGAGCTTAATACGCCTATCAACATCATTACCACCACCTGCGGAAGCCTACTGCATGATCTGGACGGTAACAACCTGGGCTCTGAACAGCTGCGGCACTACATCGAAATGGTTGAAAGAAGCGCCTGGCGATGTGCCCAGATTGTCACCGTGCTGGGGAACTACACTGTTGATGATACCCTTCAGATGACTGTCACCGATCTGAATATGATCATTGAAGAGAGTGTCGCACTGGTTGGGCATCAGTTCAGAGCGGAAGCACCGGTTGAAGTTGAATTAGAGCTGTGCCAAGAACCTAGATCCATCGTCTGCGATCACAATCGCATCACGCAAGTAGTCATCAACTTGCTGGCCAACGCCAGGGACGCACTGCCCCCCACAGGCGGCAGCATCAGGATCAGATCATGGCCCTTTGACGGCTCCCAAATCGAACCTGCTCAAACCGAAGCTGAAGCTAATCTATTGGCATTTTCAGTGAGTGATACGGGCGATGGCATTGCGGCAGACGTGATAGACCATATCTTCGACCCCTTCTTTACGACAAAACCTGGCGGCAGCGGCAGCGGTCTGGGACTCTATGTCGCCAAACGCATTGTATCCCAGCATCGCGGGCGTATTTGGGCAGCGAACAACGCTGATATTGGGGCCACCTTCACCGTTCTGCTGCCGCAGCAGCAGCCGGCGCTCACCAGGGAGTAGCTGTCTGGTGGTCAGGCAGCGGGCACATATGCCCGCAGTTCCGACGCTGGGTACCAGAAGCATACGCTGGCCTACTACAATTCGGTCTTCTCAATCACAATAAGGTGGGAGATGCCAAACATTGACAGCGGCGTTCTTTCAACCAGGTAGAGGAATTTCTTGAGCCATTTCCCAAATCGGGGCCAACGACCTTCAATATTATCGTAGCCGCCGAAAATACGGCTGTGATGGATAAGCTCTACCGGCAGATCCCGAAACAGGCGTCGAAGCGAATGGGCAGTGTATACTCTCACGTGGGGAGCCAGCTTGCTGCGAATTGGGTCTGGCAGGTAATTCACCAGAGGTATGTTGCCGAACTTGTACTTGCCCCGCCAAAAGATGCCGTGCTGCTCTACCGGATACCAGCGGTTGGGGCAGAAAATGATAATCCGCCCCTGGGGCTTCAGCACCCGCACCATTTCCGCCGCATAGAGCGCGTCATCGGCGACATGTTCGATCACCTCGTTGCTGAGTACAAAATCAAAGCTGCCCCTGGCAAAAGGAAGCGTTTCCCCTACCCCTTCAACGATACCGTTGGCGGTCTGAATCGCCTTGACGGCACGGTCGTGTTCGATTTCCAGGCCGAATCGGATCTGGTTATAAGGCGCGAAAGATTGGAGATAGGTCCCTAGCCCGCAGCCATTATCCAAGATGGTGCCGGAAAGTGAGGCCCACTTCCGGATCATGGTCAGCCGGCGATCCTGGCCTGAACGCCAGACATACCCGGGCTCGCCCCGCAAGGCAGCTTTATCAGAATAGCTCATTTGACTCTCGACAAGCTGTTGCCATAGTCACAGCACGCCTGATCTGGCGGACCAGCAGGTTGGACTGATCGGCAATTATTTATCGATTCCCTCCCGCTAGTTCATCGATCTTTCGCCGTACTTCTTGAATATCTTTCCAGGTCATCGCTTTTGGGCCATCCGGGCTTCTGGTGGGATTGCGCAGCAAGTATGAGGGATGGAATATGGGCATGACCAACCGGCCTTGCCACTGGTGCCAATTGCCCCGCAGTTTGGTAATGCCGATCATGCCCAGCAACGATTGAGTGGCTACATTCCCGGTCAACAGGATGATCGCCGGGTCCACCAGTTTAATAATCTGCAGCAGATACGGCTTGTAGAACGCGATCTCATCATTGGTCGGCTTGCGGAAACTCTTCCCATCATCGCCCGGCGGCATGCGAAACACTGAATTACTGATAAACACATCTTTTTCCGGGTCAAACTTGGCTGAGGCCAGTACCTGGTCCAGCATCTTGCCGGCCCTGCCTACAAAGGGCTTGCCTACTTCGTTTTCCCGCGGCCCCGGGGCTTCGCCCACAATCATCAGCTTGGCATCAGGATTTCCGCGACAGATGACCACATTGGTGCCAGCATCTGCCAATGGATCATTATCCATCCGCATCATTTCATCGATCAATGCCTGCAGCGTCTGCTCACTTTTGGGCCGTTCGTCGAAAAAACTGGGTTGCATCCGTATTTCTCCTTGGTTGATGGCGCTGATTCTACCGGAATTCGTCCTCAAGCTGAAATGTTCAGTTCAACGGCGCGCAGCAGTCCTCCAACCAGACAGCTTCATTGACCCACTAATCTAACAGGCAGGAGTGACCAGCAAATGCTCCGCCGGATGCCATGTCACACCAGAAGCCCAGCGGCTCTCCAGGATTCACAAAAACAGCCGCTGCTGCTGGAGCAGCGGCTGTTTGCTCTCCCGATGTGTGAGCCAGGGTCAACTCTATTTCAGTTCGGCCATGACTGCGTCCAACGCTTCTGGCCTGGGCCGGAGTTGGGCGGGCGAGAGCTGAGAAATCGGCATTTCAGTGAGATCGCTGAGTTCAGCCAGAGACGGACGGGATTGATCATAGTAGATCAGGCCGGTAATGAATTCCCGCTGATCTGCTGCCGTTTGCAGCCGGCTGAGCGCCGCGCCTCTATCAGATGGGTCATAGTCAGACTCAAGCTTGCGCAGCTGGATGTGGGATCCATCATGCATTTCAACCACCCGCATCTCACCGGGTTCGTACGCGCCAACCTCGATCTCTTCCTCCACAGGGACCCAGCCCAATTCGTGGAGCGGCAGTTCATGCTCTTTTCCGTAGCCGTAGCTCTTGGTGGAAGCGTCATGATTGTTAAATGCTACGCAGGGGCTGATGATATCCAGCACAGCAGTACCTCGATGACTCAAGGCCGCCTTCAGCAGCTCGCGCACTTGCCTGGCATCGCCAGAGAAAGTGCGGGCGACAAATCCGCAGCCGGAGATGATCGCCTCCATGCAGATATCGACCGGGGGCATCTGGTTTTCGCCGGCATACTTCAACACTTGCCCTTGGTCGGCGGTGGCGGAAAACTGCCCTTTGGTCAGGCCGTACACCCCATTGTTCTCCACCACGTAGACCATGCGCAGGTTGCGCCGCATCAGGTGCTTGAACTGACCGATGCCGATGCTGGCAGTGTCGCCATCTCCGCTGACGCCGATCCCGCGCAGCCTGTGATTTGCCATCAGGGCGCCGGTGCCGATGGAGGGCATCCTCCCGTGAAGTGAGTTGAAACCAAAGGTATTCCCCAGGAAATATGCCACCGATTTACTGGAACATCCGATGCCGCTGAGCCTGATGATCTCTTGCGGCCTGATGTTGAGTTCATAGGCGATTTGAATCACCTGATTGACGATAGAGTTGTGCCCGCAGCCTTTACACAGGGTTGAAGGCGTGCCTTTGTAGTCGTTCTTGGTGAGGCCAACGAGGTTCACGGCTGCTGGCCTTGCTGTTTCGTTACTCATGCGATCCTCCATTCAACCGATCCACGACCCATTTTGCCGTTAACGGCATCCCGTCCAGATGAGCAAGCGACTTCAATTTGGCGGCCATATCGGGCACTTCGGTCTGCAGGATCTTATGCATTTGACCGTCGTGATTCAATTCAATGACATAGACCTGCGGGTAGCGTCGGATGAATTCCCTGACGGTCTCGTTCACCGGCAGCGCCCGAAGCCGCAGATAACTGCTTTTGATTCCGGCTTCTGCCAGTCTATCTCTGGCTTCATCAATAGCGTAAACCGTAGTGCCGTAGGCGATAATCCCGATCTCGGCCCCCTCGACCTCCTGCAGCACGGGCGCAGGCACTAATCTTCGGGCTGTATCAAACTTGCGATCCAGCCGGTTCATGTTGGCCAGCCAATCTTCCGGTTTCTCGCTGTAGGTTGGCACCTCATTGTGACCGGTGCCCCGGGCGAGCCAGGCTGCCGCTGGATTTTCATTTCCGGGGAAGGTCCGGTGGCCGATACCGTCGCCGTCCAGATCCTTGTATCGGGCGAAGCCGTGTTCGGCCACCTCTTGGGCGGACAGCACCTTGCCCCGGTTAATCGGCTCCGTAGGATAATCGAACGGCGCTGAAGTCCAGTTGTTCATTCCCAGATCCAGATCGCTCAACACAAAGATTGGCGCCTGCAGGGTGTCGGCCAAGTCGAACGAAGAAATTCCGAACTCGAAGCATTCCTTCACCGTGGCCGGGAACAGGATGACGTTCTTGGTATCACCATGGCCCAGGTAGTAGGTGAACATCACATCCCCCTGGCTGGTTCGTGTGGGCAGGCCGGTGCTTGGCCCCACCCGCTGCACATCCCAAATCACAGCCGGGATTTCGGCAAAGTAGCCCAGTCCGGCGAACTCAGCCATTAAGGAGATCCCAGGGCCGGACGTGGCCGTCATCGCTCTGGCGCCGGCCCAGCCGGCACCCAATACCATGCCGATGGCCGCCAACTCATCTTCAGACTGAATCACCGCATAGGTCGCTTTGCCACTCTCCGGATCACGGCGCAGCCGGGGCAGATACTCATTGAGGGTATCGATGAGGCTGGTAGACGGGGTAATGGGATACCAGGCGGCAAAACTCACGCCCCCAAATATCGACCCTAAAGCGGCGGCCTCGTTGCCGGTTATCACGATGGTCTCTTCAGTTACCGCCATCGGGGAAACGGCGAAGGGATCTGCCTTGACGATGTTGGCTTCAGCAAAAGCGTGGGCGGCATGCATCACCTCAATATTGGGCTCTGCCAGCTTCCGCTTCCCGTTGAAATGCTTCAGCAAAGCCTCTTCCAGTGCAGGCAGCGGCATCCCCAGCAGCTGTGCCAGGGCGCCCACGTAGACCATGTTGGCGATATAGTCCCGCAGCTTCCCTTTCAGGCCGCTCCTGACCACAAACTCATTCACGGGAATGGGGTAATAGACCAGATCGTCTCTGTGGGGGATGGTGCGCCAATCGGCGTTGTAAATGCACACGCCGCCAGGAGGGAGCTTGGCGATGTCTTGCTGGACCGTGGCCTGATTAAATGCCACCAAAATCTCTGAGGTGTGGCGGCGAGCCACATACCCTTCATGGCTCAACCGGATATGATACCAGGTGGGCGCTCCCTGGATATTGGAAGGGAAGATGTTCTTTCCATTGACCGGGATGCCCATTTTCATCAGCGCCCGCAGCAGCGCCAGATTGGCGGTCTGGCTTCCGGTGCCGTTTACGGTGGCCACGACGATGGAGAAGTCGTTGGTGATAGTCGCCGGCTGGGTCAACTGAACATCTTCAGTGACAGCCCCATTTTGCCTCATAATCTTGACTCCAATGATAAAAAAAGAGGGCGACGCATGCGCCACCCTCTATTATGCACTTTTCGGCAGTGGTCAGCATCCATTTCTGGCTTGATTTCTGCCGTCAATCAACTTTAATCCGCGACGGGCTAGATGGTCCAGGTGTCGGCGGAATGAAACAGCTTGGCCAGATCTCCCACACCTTTGGTCATCTGCGCTTTGGCCACCTGCGCAAGCAAACCATCGCTGTATGTGGGCATTTCCACCTTCCGGATGACACCCATTGGCACCGGGCTCTCCGGGTACTCCATCACGCTCAGAATCGAGGCCAGATCTTTCTGGGTGACATCGTGGACCAACAGGTCTTCTTCAGAATATTCATCGCCCAGATCTACGATCTCTGGCTTGTAGCCCCGCAGGCGAAGCCCTCTATTGGACTCCTTACCAAATACCATCGGCTTGCCGTCTTCCAAGAAGATGATGTTCTCATCCCGGACTTTTCGATCACCCAGGCCGTCCCACTCGGAGGGATTAAAGATGACACAGTTCTGGTACACTTCCACAAAAGAAGCGCCTTTGTGCATCGCCGCTTGATGAAGGATGTCGCCGAGATGCTGGGGATTGGAGTCGATGGTCCGAGCCACGAAGGTGGCGTTGGCCGCCATCGCCATGACCAGCGGATTGATCGGCTGTTCAATCGATCCCATTGGCGAAGATTTGGTACGCTTGCCGGAGCGAGAGGTCGGTGAAAACTGCCCTTTGGTTAATCCGTAAATGCGGTTGTTAAAAAGAATGATGTTCAAGTTAACGTTTCGCCGGATGACATGGAGCAGATGGTTGCCGCCAATCGAAAGGCCGTCGCCATCACCGGTGATCACCCAGACACTCAGATCCGGATTGGCGATCTGCAGCCCGGAGGCGAGCGTGGGCGCGCGGCCGTGGATACTATGGATCCCATAGGTGTTCATGTAGTAGGGGAAACGGCTGGAACAGCCGATGCCAGAAATGAACACGATGTTCTCTTTCGGTACGCCAATATCAGGCAGCGTCTTCTGCATCTGGGCAAGAATGGAGTAATCACCACATCCTGGGCACCAACGTACAGCCTGATCAGACACAAAATCCTTGCGGTTTAGTTCTAGTGGAATTGTTGCGGTTGTCATCATAATCTCCTAACGTTTAGCCCAGGGCCTCTTCAATCTTGCTGGTAATTTCACTAATCTTGAACGGGCGAGCATGCATCTTGGAATAGGATTTGATATCCATGGCAAAATGCCCTCTCAGAAGAAATGCCAATTGGCCCCGATTGAGCTCAGGTACGATCACCTGCTTGTATCGCTTCAGAATATCGCCCAGATTCTTTGGAAATGGATTGAGATAGCGCAGGTGGGCGTGAGCAACTGATTTCCCATCCCGCTGTGCTCTGGCGACGCCAGATCGGACCGCGCCAAAGGTGCCTCCCCAGCTGACCAGCAGCAAGTCCCCTTCTTCCGGGCCAAAGACCTCTTGATCCGGGATCACCTCTGCAAGCCGGGCGATTTTCTCAGCACGGTCGCTATTCATCTGCTCATTGTGCTCCGGCACGTACGAGACGTTGCCAGTTTCCGGCTCCTTGCTCAGGCCACCTAACCGGTGCTCAAGGCCCTGCGTGCCGGGGATTGCCCAGGGTCGGGCCATTGTTTCCGGATCTCGTTTGTAGGGTAGGAACGGCGCATCATCGGCTGCTCTGCCTTGAGGATGCTTTACTTCAATGGCGGGGATATCATCGGGATTCGGAATCAGCCACGGTTCCGAACTATTGGCCAGGAAACCGTCAGACAAAACGAACACGGGAGTCATGGCACGTACTGCCAATCGGCTGGCCTCGATAGCGGCGTTGAAACAGTCCGCTGGGCCGCTGGGCGCGATCACCACAATCGGGCTCTCGCCGTTTCGGCCGTACATCGCCTGCAGCAGATCGGATTGCTCGGTCTTGGTGGGCAGCCCGGTGCTGGGACCGCCACGCTGCACATTGATAATCACCATGGGCAGCTCCAGCATGATCCCCAGGTTGATGGCCTCGCTCTTCAGCGCGACCCCAGGGCCGCTGGTACCGGTAACCGCCAGAGCGCCGCCAAATGCCGCCCCTATGACTGAGCCCATCGCCGCAATCTCATCTTCGGCCTGGAAGGTGCGCACGTCAAAATTGCGCAGGGTTGCCAACGAATGGAGAATATCGCTGGCGGGCGTGATGGGATAAGTTCCATAGAACAGAGTCTTGCCCATCTTTTTGGCGGCGGTCACCAGTCCCATCGCCATCGCCTCGTTGCCGGTGACTTTTCGATAAGTGCCTGGCGGCAGTGTCGCCGGACGAATCCGATACCGGTGTTGGAAGGTTCGAGTCGTCTCGCCGAAGTAATAGCCGGTGTGCAGCGCCTTGATATTTCCTTCAATGACCGCGTCTTTGCCGGCGAATTTCTTCTGAATCCAATCAACCGTCATGTCCAGCGGGCGATCGAACATCCAGAATGCCATTCCCAGGGCAAAGAAGTTTTGGCAGCGATCTTTATCCTTGGTGGACAATTCTTCGATGTCTTTCAGCGCTTCCCGGTTCAGGCTAGTCAGCGGCACGTCGATAAGCTGAAATCCTTCTAATGAACCATCTTCCAACGGGTTGCTTTCGTATCCAGCTTTTGCCAGGTTGGATCTGGTAAACGCATCACTGTTCACAATGATAGTCCCGCCGCTTTCCAACGCCGGCACGCTCACTTTCAAGGCTGCCGGATTCATGGCGAAGAGAACCCGGGGTGTATCGCCGGGCGTCAAAATGTCTCGGCTGGAAAAATTGACCTGAAAACCGCTGACGCCTGCCAGCGTTCCAGCAGGGGCGCGAATTTCAGCCGGGAAGTCAGGCATGGTGCTGACATCATTGCCGATGACCGCAGCCGTATTGGTAAACTGGGTTCCGGTGAGCTGCATCCCATCACCGGAGTCTCCAGCAAACCGGATGACTACGGATTCAAGCTCGTTAAACAAATCAGTTGAATCGCTCATTACAGAAATCTCCTAAAATGCATTCTCGGATCAGGACTGCTCAGGTCTCGTGGATCCAATTTGAGCAGTCCCTATTTCACTGGAATCTCTTGTTGTGAAATAAAACGCCGCCGATTCCAAAATTCTCGGCACAACTTATGCCCCGCATGCTAACCTTGCTATTAAGATTGACGACGCTCTTCTGCATCCTCTTACAATGGCCAGAGGAACTCCATCAAAGCCGGCACTCTCCGCGGTCGCTTGTCTGAGCGACTCCTTCGACTTCATGAGAGCCACTCCTTGCTTCAAACGCCCTTTATCGTCAGCAAGAGCCCAAAATGCTCAACCAGCAGCTGCCGGCCCAGCTCGAATTCTTCACGACACAAGGCATCGACGATACGCTCGTGATAATCCCAGACATCCAGCCAATATTGGTAGCTGACATAGCGGGTAAGCTCACTGGCTTCATATGCATCCCAGTACGCTTCCAGCATGCCATAGACGAATGGGTTCTCCAGCCGGCTGAATATGGTCAAGTGCAGTTGGCGGTGTTCACTATTTGGTACATGGACAGGCTCTTCCCGCAGCTTAGACCAGGCGCTAGCTACGATCCCCCTCAACTTCTGCTTGTCATTATCATTCAATCGAACAACCGCATCATGCCACATACTGGCTTCGATGGCCCTTCGCAGCTGGCTGAACTGGGCAAATACCGCTTCACCTGTTCCCAAACTAAACAGCACGCTGGGCAGGATGGTTTGGGTGAAGTCAAACGGTTCTCGCTGAATTCCCAACCTGGGCCGTACGGAAACCAGGCCAAGATGACGGGCGACTTCCAGCTGCTCTCGCAGCTTTCCAACACTGACGCCCAGCTCTTCACTGAGCCGTTCCAAACTGGGAAGCCGCTCTCCGGGAGAAAGCTGATGATCGATCAGGTATTTCAGAAAACTTGAGTCAAGCCGGTTTAGTTGCATTAGATCGCATTCATCCAATGAATCAGATAAATCAGATAATAGAATTGTAGCAAAGTATCCTACTGAATTCAATGCCATTTTGCTGTGAAAAATGGGGATCAGGTACTATGGCGCCCGGGAGCTTAACTGAACAGCTTGCTGCTGCTTTTAAACGGGCAGCAAACGGTGAGGGAGCGGAGATGCCGTCAGGTGACGGCGAATAAGGTAAGCTGGCTATCGTTACAGTTCTTACGAAGATATATAGCCCCAGCTTTTGGGGGCACACCGCTTCCAGGGCGACTCTACAAACCTTGAACCGTGGTGATTGCGGGCACGAACTCTATAGTACTTTTCGCAGGATGAGTGCCGGCTGAGAAGAACCCAGCCGCAGCTTCCTATCTTCTACAAACCCAAGGCGCTGGTACAGTGCCAGCGCCCGAATGTTGTTGGAAGCGACACCAATCTCCACACTATCCAGGCCGATGTGGCTGGCAATGGCCGTCAGCACGGAAACGACTGCGGTCCCGATGCCGCAGCCCCGCATTTCGGGAACTACCTGGAGGTTGGCCAGCTCTGCCCCGCTTGGATAGATAACCAGTTGACCGCTGCCTACCAGCCCGCGGCCGGCTTCCGCCACCAACCAATAGCCGCGCCCTGACAGCTGCGCTTTGAGGAAATGTTCACAGCGGCCCCTAAAATCGCTGAACGGTAGCTGCGGATAGAAGTTGGCATACAGCTGCTTCAGGTCGGGGCG
>JAHEEY010000269.1:0-6026 GCA_024640485.1 Chloroflexota bacterium
CTCTTTAGTTGGTTTCACCTTCCTACCACCGCACCATCAGCATCAAATAAGATGCCCATCTATCGCGCTTTCTTCGTATAGTACATCAGTCTGCCCAACAAACAACAGCACAACCCCAAAATAAGGTCTGCGCTGATCGCCAACTCAATTTATCCTTCCTTTTTCTTTTGTCAATCAGGTCAGCAGGTCAGTCCGTGACCGTCAATTCGGGGCAGGGAAGTATGCTATACTACCCTGCGTCGCCGGCAGCCCCAGGGCCGGGTCATTCGTATAGACCAACGACACTAATTGACAGTAGGAGCGCTGCCCCATGAACATACGGGAATTCAACATCAGCGATCAGGAAGCGGTCGTCGCCTTGTGGCGGTCGGTCGGCTTAGTTGTCGCCTGGAATGACCCTTACAAAGATATCCAGCGAAAACTGAAAGTGGACCCCGATCTGTTCCTGGTTGGCGAGCTCTCAGGCGAAATTGTCGCCACCGTCATGGGCGGCTACGAGGGGCACCGCGGCTGGATTAACTACTTGGCCGTCTCACCTCACCACCGCCGCAGCGGCCACGGCCGCCGCCTGATGGCCGCCATTGAAGAGCGCTTGCGGCAGCGCGGCTGCCCCAAGATCAATCTGCAGGTACGCGAGTCGAATGCCGATGTAATCGCATTCTACAACAGTCTCGGCTACGGCCATGACCATGTCGTCAGCCTGGGCAAACGGCTGGAAAGTGACATCCCACAAGAGATCTGAGCCCTGCCTCTCTCCGACCCGCGGGAGCCGGCAGTCATCCAATAGAATCCACTGAGCGCGGAAGAGAGGGAACCCCTGTGTCGCCTCTTCATCCCATCCTCCGATCATGCAGATACTAACATCAGCCAGAAATGAAGAGCACAATTGCGGATGAATCGGTGGCCGTCGCCCCCACTGGACATTGACGCAATCCACCAGCCAGCCGCCGTACCGGCTTGCCGAAAAGCCCCCGCAGCCTGCTCGGCCCCCTGAATTTGTGACCAATTTCAAAACGAAGTGTCTAATGTTTATAAGATCGGATTCGAATCATTTTGTTTCGAATAATTAAGTTGAAAGGAGTTCAATACGATGGACGGCATTCAGGATTTTTTCAGCAGCCCCTTAGGGACAACCTTGGCAAACTTCTTTTTTGCCTTGCTGATTTTGATCGTTGGTTACATTGCAGCCCGTTTCGTAGCCAGCCTGGTGCGCCGGCTTATGAGCCGCACCAACCTGGACGATCGCTTGGCATCCCTCTTAAAAGGCGATGGCGCGGCCCCAGCTTTGGATATTGAGGATATCGTTGGCAAAACCGCCTTTTGGATCATCATGCTCTTTGTGTTGGTCGCCTTCTTCCAACGGCTGGGCCTGGTTGCGATAACCACCCCCCTCAATGCGCTGTTGCAGCGTCTCACCACCGAGTTCTTTCCCCGCCTTGGCGGCGCCATCTTGCTGCTGGGCTTGGCCTGGGTGATTGCCACAGCCCTCAAGTTTCTGGTTGCCAAAGGCTCAGAATTGCTCCGCATTGATGCCCGCTTGAGCCAACATGCCGCCCTTGAAGAAGGAGAGCAGGTCACCATCAGCAGCTCGCTGGCCACGGCCGTCTTCTGGTTTGTATTTCTGCTCTTCCTGCCGTCAGTTTTGGAACGCCTGGGCATCTCCGAAGTAGCTCGGCCCATCCAGAGTATTTTCACTCAAGCATTCGACTACATCCCCAACATCTTCGCCGCCGGCCTGACACTGTTGATCGGCTGGTTTATCGCCCGCATTGTCCGCCAGATTGTAGTGAACCTCCTGGCTGCCTTGGGCGTCGACAAGGTTGGCGAACGCGTCGGCCTCAGCGGACAGCAGACCATATCGAAACTGGTCGGGACAGTCCTATACACCTTCATCTTGATGGTCGCTTTGATATCGGCACTAGACTCGCTGAGTATTGACGCGATTTCCGGACCAGCCACCTTGATGCTGACCACCATCGTCAACGTCATCCCTGGCATTCTCGGGGCCGCTCTAGTACTGGCTCTCTCCTTCTTTATCGGGCGGTTGGTATCCAACCTGGTCGCTGAATTACTGGAAGGGATCGGCTTAAACAACCTACCCGAAAAGCTGGGATTCTCCTGGTCCGGCAGCCGCACCTTGTCAGCGTACGCTGGCTATCTGCTTCTGGTCGGTATCATGCTGTTTGCCACTGTTTCAGCCTCCGAGCTGCTGGGATCGGCGTTCCTGACCGGTATCCTGACCACCTTCATTGGCTTCCTGGGCCAGCTGCTATTGGCTATGATTATCTTCACCATCGGCCTCTACCTGGCTAATTTGGCTCGCAATGTCATCCTCACGGCTGGCGGCCGGCAGGCCAACTTCACAGCCGGGATGGCCAGAGTCGCCATTCTTGTCCTTTCCGGCGCCATGGCGCTGCGGCAGTTGGGCGTGGCTGACGACATCGTCAATATGGCATTTGGTATCATGTTGGGCGCCCTGGCTGTCGCCGCCGCCCTGGCCGTCGGACTTGGCAGCCGCGAGATCGCTGCTCGTGAAGTTGAGCGCATGCTCACCACGTTCCGTTCCTCTGGCACTGAGGAGTAATCTGCCGGATAATCGATGTCGTTAAATTCTGCTGAACTTGACCTGAGCAGGCTCGTGATGAGCCTGCTCAGCAGCATAAGCGCAAAACATGCGCCAGTTAAACTGCTGGCGCATGTTTTTACAGGAGAGGACGACATACGCCATGAGCCAGCTTGGTCTATCAGATCTGTCAGATACCCAACTGGTGCGCTTATGCCAAGATCGTGGCGCCAAAGATGAACGCCCTTTCCAAGAGCTCTTCCATCGCTATCAGACCCTTGTTTGGCGCGTTTGTTTCAGCTTCACCAACAATCCACAGGACGCCGAAGACCTCACCCAAGAGCTGTTCTTCAAGGTATATCGCAGCCTGCACACGTTTGAGGGACGCTCTTCGTTCAAGACCTGGATTTATCGCATCGCGATTAACACCTGTCAGAACGAAATCCGAAAGCGCAACAGCCGGCCCCAACAATCAGATTATGATTTCAACACATTGGCAGAAGTGCTGCCGGGGACGGCGACCTTAGAGACCGAATGGCAGCAAAATCAGCAGCGGCAGCAGTTGGCCGCGGCGCTGGTCAGTTTGCCGGCAGAAGTGGCGGAAATGCTCTATCTGAAGGATATAGAGCAGCGGCCCTATTTGGAGATCGCGGCGATGCTGGAGATTAGTGTCAGCGCGGCTAAAATGAGAGCGCAGCGCGCCCGGCTAGCTCTGCGTGCGGCCTATGACCACCGTGAAGGCGGAGGGTAAATATGACCACAGCCAGTACCACTCATTTTTCTCGCGATCTGCTGGAGCGATATGTCTCCGGACAGCTGAGCGAGACCGAATCGGAGAGCATTACCTCCCACCTGGCGGAATGTGAGGCATGCCTCTCATTGACCGATCAACTCTGGACCAGACAGCCGATCGGGGAAGCGCTGTTAGACAACCCAGATCTGGATACCGACACAGCTAGCCGCCTGGAGCGCAAGCTGGTAGCACGCATACATCGCTCAAACTTGGGCAGCGCTGTCACCAGGTTAGGCACACAAGGATTCCTCTCCGTAGCGTTTGGTTTGCTGCGACCCTTCATGGCAGCCAAACCAACGCCCCATGTCGAAAAAGGAACAAAAGATGATTGATTTGGATCTGTTACAAAGCGCGTTCAACAACATGTTGACCAAGACCATCAACTTCTTCCCACAGTTTTTGACGACCCTTCTGATTCTTGTGATCGGCTGGCTCATCGCCAGGTTGATTGCCACTCTGACCAGGCGCCTTGCCAATCGCCTTCACTTTGGCAAGCTCCTGGAACAGACCGGCGTTGACGCCGGCTTGAAAAAAGCTGGTATCGAGCGCAGCGGGTCAGACCTGCTGGCCTCGCTTCTCTTTTGGATCATCCTGCTCAACTTCATCTCCATCGCCTTGGAGAACCTTGGACTAACGGCAGCCATCGCGCCGCTGCGTGATCTGATCGCCTATTCACCCCACCTGTTGGCCGCCCTGGCCACACTGGTGATCGGGGTGCTGCTGGCCCAATTTCTCGGCCGCGCCGCTCAGGCCGCTATGAGCAGCATGGGCGTGGAGTTTCATCGAGAGGTAGGCCAGGGAGTCAACATCCTGCTGATCATCATGGTAATCATCGTGGTATTAGAACAGTTAGGCATCGATGCCACCGTCATGACCAACCTCTTCACAAATGTGCTCACCATCATCATTGCCGGCTTGGCACTGACCTTTGGCCTCGGCGGCCGCGGAGCCGCTCGCAACATCCTGGCCAGCTACTACGCCCGAGAGCAGTTCGCCCCGGGTGACACGTTGATCATCGATGGTGAAGAAGGCACTCTGGAAGAGATCGGCACCCTGAACGCCAAGATACGGGTCAGCGGCGGCCGATTGATCATCCCCAACACCCGCCTCACCGAGATGGCCGTCAAAATCAAAGATGCGGCAGAGGAATCAAACCCGTGAATGGGCCAAAGCGTTAAGCGGGGCCATTTCCAAAGTTCGTAGATTACAGCTGGGCGAATTGTGGCTGATCATTCCTGCTCATCACCACGGCAGCAGAGGGCTGAACCGCCCCTCTCTGGCAATCCCTCGTTGCCTATGCTATCCTCACAGCCAAATGGCGGAGCCTGCATTGACCGCCTCAAACCCAACACTCCCGGAGAAGCCGACCGTGACCATTCTCGAGCCCATGCTCAACCATCGCTCTATTCGCAAATACAAACCCGATCCTGTTCCAGAGGATCTCCTGACAGAACTGCTCCAGGCCGGCATCCGCGCCTCTTCCTCCGGCAACATGCAGACCTACTCCATCATCGTCACCCGCGACCCTGAACTGCGCCAGCAGCTCTACGAGCCCCATATGAAGCAGAACATGGTCCTGGACGCACCAATCTTGCTCACCTTCTGCGCCGATTTCCACCGCATGCGCCGCTGGCTCACCCTGAAGAACGCCGCCGACAGCTTCGACAACTTCATGAGCTTCATGGTCGCCGCTATTGACGCCACTCTGGTCTCTCAAAACGTCGCTTTGGCTGCCGAAGCCCACGGCCTGGGCATCTGCTATATGGGCAGCACCCTGGCCAACTGCGACCAGATCGGGGATATCCTGCAGCTGCCCCCCAGCGTCGTCCCCGTGGTCGGATTTTCCCTGGGATATCCTGCCGAAGACCCCGCCCTGCGCGACCGGCTTCCCCTCCACGGCCTGGTCCATCAAGAAACCTACACGGCGTACACCGACGACCAGATCCTGGAGATATTCCGCCAGCGCGACATCGACGGCTGGAACCGCTACATGCGCTTCCCCCGCATGCGCCAATGGATCGAGCAGTCCGGCGCCGAAAACCTGGCCCAGGTCTACTCCCAGCTGAAATATACCCGCGAGTCCCACCAGGAATTTTCCCAGACCGTACTTGACTACTTAAAAGCCCAAGACTTCATGAACTAAACGGCCCTCGCCGCTAGGATCGACCCAATGAACAATGCCGGCACCCTGAAAGTGACCATGCCCACCGGCCGGGAGATCGTCATGACCCGCGATTTCGATGCTCCCGGCGACCTGCTCTATGATGCCTTGACCCAGCCGGAACATCTCCAGCGGTGGCAAGGGCCCCAGGGCTGGTCTCTGCCGGTGTGCGAAGTAGACCTGAAAGTCGGCGGCCCATGGCGCTCCGTTATGCGTCGGGACGATGGCGTCGAGTTCCATATGGGAGGCGTCTATCGAGAGCTATTGCCGCCGCGACGAATTGTCCGCACCGAGGGATATGGCCACGCCGACTGGGGCGAGATTCTGGTGACCATCGAACTCGTGACACACCCAGATGACCCCCACAGGACCACCCTGATCAGCACCAGCCTGTACCCCACGCAGGAGATCCGCGACGCCAATGCCGGCGTCGCCCAGGGCGCCGGCCAAAGCTTCGACAAGCTGGCCGCCTACCTGGACTCCCTCCAGTGAGGCAAAACCAGCCCCAT
>JAHEEY010000269.1:6036-6615 GCA_024640485.1 Chloroflexota bacterium
CCGGCCCGGCAGTCCAGCCCTCGCTCTACCCATCATCATCCAGCCATTCCACCAGGTAGAGCGGCAGCCCCCCAATCTCGGATTAAGCCAGGGCACCGCCTGACCACCCCTGACGCGCGACATATAACCACCACCGCTGAATCCGGCCATACCTGTGACCGCGATCTTGGCCCTACGGCACCACTATCATATAGAGCGTGCGCAAACTCAAGCCGGCGATCACCAGCCCTACCATCACCATCAGCACCCGGTGCGGCAGCCACCGGCAGACGTGGGCCGCCAGCGGCGCCGCCAGGCCCCCTCCCACCGCCAATCCCAGAATCACCTGCCAATAGGTAAGCCCGATGGTCAGCACAAAGGTTGCCGAGGCCGCCACCGTGACAAAAAACTCGCTGAGGCTCACCGAGCCGATGGCGCTGCGCGGTGCATTCCCATTTGCCACCAGGGTGGTGGTCACCACCGGCCCCCAACCGCCGCCGCCGCTCACATCTAAGAATCCTCCGATCAGCCCCAGCCAACCCAAACGCTTGACCGACGGCTGCCGCGGCTTATTTCTGAAAGCCTGTATCAAGATCCACA
>JAHEEY010000270.1 GCA_024640485.1 Chloroflexota bacterium
CGAACAATGCTTGCTGCTGCTGTGTGACGCCCTCATCTTGTCCCTGATGCCCCGGATCGGAGTTAGCCCCGCTCAGATGCTGGAACGGCACGCCAATCTGGAATAGAAAATACCCGCGCCCTGCCGCTTACATCGACGGCAGGTGCGTTGCGGCGAGATTGTTTACAGGAGATCAGTTCATGGTTGAGATGACCTCAGAAGAACGAATACGGACAGTTCTGCAGGGGCAGCAGCCCGACCGCGTGCCCCATTTCGAGTGGGTGGTGGACCGCCGGGTACGTGAACGGCTGGTGCCAGGATGCAAGAGCCACGAAGCGTTTGCCGTAGCGATGGGGCATGATGCCATCATCGTCGACCTGATTTTTGATAAGGTCCAGGTTGCCGCCGACCGCTGGCGCAGCGAGTGGGGCTATATTACCCAGGACACGCCCGAAGAACACGGCATCGAAGTTGTGTCGCCCATCAAAACTCTCTCCGATCTAGAGCGGTATTCCCCGCCAGACCTGCATCTGCCCAGCCGGTACGCCGCCGTAGATGAAGCTGTCAAAAATTTCAAAGGGGATAAGGCGGTAATCGTCCACCTGAATGACGTCTTCTCGCTTCCCCGCTATCTTATGGGCATGCAGGATCTGCTTATGGCGATTGCCCTGGAGCCGGAGCTTGTCCAGGGATTGGTTGACTTGTCGGTCAAGGTCAATCTGGAGATGGCTGAAGAAGTTGTCGCCCGCGGGGTGTCAACCGTCTACACCGGCGATGACTTTGCCTACAACCGCGGCCCGCTGATGTCCCCCAGGCATTTCCGAAAGCTCTTCTATCCCGGCCTCTGCCGGGTGATCCAGGGGTTCAAGGAGCTGGGACTGCAGGTCATCAAGCACACTGACGGCAATTTATGGTCGATCATCGACATGATTATCGATTCAGGCATCGACTGCCTGGATCCCATCGATCCGCTGGCCGGTATGGACCTGGGGGAGGTCAAGGCCAAATACGGCGACCGTGTGGCGCTGAAGGGAAATGTGGACTGCGCCGATCTGATGACCTTCGGCACCCCTGAGGAAGTCGTTGAGGCTACCAAAGTCGCCCTGAGCCAGGGGATGCCCGGCGGTGGGTTCATCCTCTCGTCCAGCAATTCCATTCATTCGGCCGTAAAGCCGGAGAACTACGCCGCCATGCTGGGGGCCCTAAAGGAATTCGGCCGGTATTAGCTCCCCATCGACAGCGGCTGCAGGCGCTGATCCAGCAGGCAGCCGGGAGAATCACGGCCCCAACCCGGGCGAGGCTGACGTCCTGCCACTGGACCAATAGGCTTAATGAGAGCGCCTCTTCAGAAAAATCGTCGATTCGCGGCGCTGCTGGCTAGCTTGCCAACCTCACCAGCAGCGGCCTCAGATGAACGGCCGGGTCACTGAGCAGGGCGGCTGATTGCAGATCCATTTGCTCCTGCAGTAAATTGATTATCGCCTGCCCCAGGAAGTAGCCAGTCTGTTTCTTCCCCCGCAGATCAAACCATGATCCAAAGAAAGGGCGAATATCCTCGCCGCGATCAACCCGGCCCAAGAATTCGGCTGCCAACCAGCCCAAATTGGCCTGGCACCATCGTATCCACTCGTCTTCAGGAGCCGACTGCATGTGCCAGGAAGCCCTTCCCAGTAACAGGCTTTCACATTGCTGGGCAAAGCCCTCCGTGTACAGCTGCCACCAGGGACCCACTTCCCGGGCCAGATTGGCTCTCCTGCGCCACTCAAAATGAATCAGATGCCCCAGCTCATGGGCCATCAACCCTTCCAGCGTGGTTCGCTCCTGCCAACCTTCTTCGGCGATGTTTTCCAGGCCAAACAGGATGGCGGGCTTGTCATCGTAGGTGGAGGCCCAGCCAGCGCCGCAGCCGATACCCACGTAGAGGACGCAGACTAGATCGCCGTCGAACTGGACGAGCTGCTGGCTGCGGCTGAAGATATCCGCGCAAATATCCAGCAGATGGCGGTGAGCGGTTTGCATCAGGGGCAATCGTTCCGGGAGGAAAGGGAATACATGCTCAGACGCGACCGCTCGCCAATCCAGCTCCTCGCTGGCATAGTTATCTATCTGTTTTTGAAGCAGCTCTGGCCATCCCGCCATGTATTGCCCCAACCAACCGTCGAGCTGAGCGTCCAGGGACAGCTGCCCGATCTCATCCCAAACCGACAGGAACGTTGGGAAGGCGTCCACAACTGCGCAAGCTGACATCACTGTCCTCCCAAGAAAGGGCAAGCCGCTGCCGCAACGGCGGCAGCGGCGTTTCAAATGTTGGGAATACCTCTCCAGGCTATCCCAGCAGTATCCCGACAACGAAGGGCAGCAGGAACAGCAGAGCCATTAGCGGGTGGCCGCGTCGTTCCGTGTTGCGGCTGTCCCAGCTGAAGAGATAGACAGCCAGGGCAAAAGCCAGCACGCCGCTGGCAAACAGCGCCGCAACAGAGCCCCACGGATTGAAATCAGCGGTTCCGCCCATGGCCAACCCATTGAATGCGTTCATGGCCTGGGTGGCGGGCAGAAGCTGGGCCACTTTTCCCACGCCGTCAGGCAGTAGATTGTAGGGAAACATCATCCCGCCCAGCAATATCGAGGGGATGAAGAACAGCTGCGAGTAGAGCACCGTCACCCGTGAATTCGGCGCGATAACCCCGATCAGGACGCTTATGCCAGCCATGACAAAGGCCAGGGCCAAGAAGATCAGTACATAGCTGAACCAGTTGGTGGGTGCAGGGGCGTCAAAGATCAGCGGCGATAAGATGCTGATGATCGCGGTCACGATTGTCAGGTGGAGGATGGTGGTCAGCACCGGCATGATCAGGATTGATATCGAAGAGATACCGTTGATCTTGTAGCTGCGAAAGATGCCATTTTCACGGCCGTTGACCAGCGGATCCGGTATGCCCAGCAGCGTAGCCGCCAGGACCGCAAAAACAGCCATCCCAGGGGTCATGGTCTCAAGAAATGCAGGGTTGATCCCGGCCATCACAAACCCCATCATCAAAAAGAAACCGATAGGGAAGAGATAGTTCATCATCAGCAGGGTCTTGTTGCGGATGCCGGTACGGAACTCGAACGAGAAATGATAGATAAACGCACTCATTGGGGACCTCCATTGGACGCTTTTTTGGTGCCGGTAATTTCCAGGAAACGATCTTCAAGCGAGGGACGTTCCACTCGCAGATCAATCAGGGTATCCCCTGCGGATTCAATCTGGGCGATAACGGCTGAAACTGTAGGGCCGATATCGGTGCTAAAGAAGATGTCGTAGGCTTCTTTGCTTGACCGCTGTCTAACGGCTGGGAGAGCGATCTCTGGGTTGGACACGCTGCCGTTCTGGGTGCGCACCGAGACTTTGGTCAACCCGGCGCCGGTAGCGGTGATCTCCATCGGCGTGCCAATGCTGACCAACTTCTGATTGAGCAAAATAGCAACCCGATCCGACATCTCTTCCGCTTCGGCCATATCGTGGGTGGCCAGGATAATGGTCGTTCCTTTGGCCTGCAGCTCCCGCATCAGGTCGTGCAGTTCAACCCGGGTGGCCACATCCAACCCGGCGGTCGGTTCGTCCAGGAAGAGCACCTGCGGCTCATGGGCCACCGCCAGCGCCAGCGACAGGCGGCGCTGCTGCCCGGTGGATAGTTCGAAAAACTGCGCCTTCCTCTTTTCATTCAGCCCCAGCCGGTCCAGCAGATCATATCGGGGGGCAACCCCGTGATAGGCGCTGAAGAAAGCCATCGCTTCATTGGGGGTGATGCTTTCCGGCAAGCCGGCTGACTGCAGCTGCACGCCGATCACGTTGCGCAGTTTGCGGGGCTCCTTGGTGGGGTCAATGCCCGCCACCCGAACCGAACCACCACTGGGCGCCCGCAGCCCTTCCAGGCTTTCCAGGGTGCTGGTCTTGCCGGCGCCGTTGGGGCCCAGCAGGCCAAATATCTCGCCCTGCCTAACTTCAAAGCTGATGCCGTCTACGGCGACGAAATCGCCGTAGACTTTTCGAAAATCACTGACTTCGATCATCGGTTGACTCATGGGAACGTTCTCCTTCTAGCAGGATGGCGCTGTGCCGCGCTGCCCTGGTCCCTATCTTTTTTCCGCTGCGATTTCCTCTTGACGCATGGCAGCAACTGCCAGGGCAAAAAGCCCAATGGCCAGCAAGCTCACCTGGGTTTCGACATCTGCGCCCAAAAACCCCAGGGTTATGGCGGCCGCGGCCATACCCACGGCGACTGCTCTCAAAATCAAATTGAGGGTCGATTGCGAATTCTTCATTTCTTTAACCTTCCTGATCAGTTGGGCTCACCAGTTCCACCAGCACCAGCGGCAGGCCCAAATTTCTAATACGGGCAATGAAGCCATGCAGTGCCGATTGATCGGCGACCTCACCGGTGAACGTGGTGAAGGGGATGTCGGCCTGGCTGGTCTCGACAATGATGGTCATCTCGTCAAACTGGTCTATAAGCCTCTGGCTTAACCGCCCCTGTACTTTGATGCGGTAGATGCCTGGTTGGTCGACACTAATGGATTGGTCTTGGGCCATCTCGTTCATAGTTAAATAATAGCAGGCAAAAGGATATAACCGCATCTGTCAAAGGATATAGCCGCGATATAGCTGTACAGGTTAAGTTGGGAATTGAGATTAGGTGAGCAGCTTGAGGGAACGCGCCTTGGCGACCGCCTGGGTCCGGCCGTTTACATCCAGCTTGCTGTAAATGTTGTGTGCATGAACTTTGACCGTGCCCACGGTAATGTGCAGGCGTCCCCCGATCTCTTTGTTGGCCAACCCCTGGGCAATAAGCGTCAGGATTTCCATTTCCCGGTCGCTAAGTGGTTCAACCAGCGGCGGCTGCGCTGATGCGGTTCCTGGGATCTGACTGCTGGCATGCGGCGGCAAATTAAACAACGCCAGCAGTTTGCCGGCGTAGCTGGAAAGGCCGTTGCGGCCCAGCTCGTCCCGCAGCAAGCTGGCGATCGGCTCGCCTCCGTCGATGAACGTGCGGACATACCCTTGCGGTTCAGCGATGGTCAGTGCCCGTGAAAGGGACTCGGCGGCTGTTTCCCGCTCTCCCCGCGCCAGGAATGTCATTGTCCGCAGCACCAATAAGGTCACCACGCGTCCCCAGCGCAACTGTGTCTCCGCGTTCTCGAGCAGGGTACGCAAGAGCGGCTGAAGCCCATCCGGATTGCCCTGCAGCAGGCGCAGGCGGGCCCAGATGATGGCCGCTTCCTCATTCAAGGCCAGTTGGTCTGCGACCGCATCAGTCCAACGCCAGGCCGGTTCGACATCGCCAAGCCGTGCCTGGAGCCAAACATATTCGGCCTCGAGAGCCGAGTCGGCGGGGAGTGGGTTCATCACCTCCAGGTCGGCAAATTCCTTCAGGGCGGTCAGGGCAATCTGGTGTTGGCCAAGGGCCAGCCCGATGCGAGCCAATCCCATATAGGCCGGCAGAAGTGTTTCCCGGTTGCGCCACGGTAGGGCCAGGTCAATGCTTTTCTGAACATGATCAAGGGCGGCATTCAACGCATGCTGCTCATAAAGAACTGCTGCCAGCTGGACATGCAGCAGCCCCGACATTGGCGACATTTGCCCAGTTAAGGAGGACATCGTTTTCAGCCCCCGCCGGCAGCTTTCAGCAGCTTGACGCAGCTGGCCGCTGACAATCTGCAGTTCTGCCAGATGCCCAAAAGAGGAGGCCACAATATGCACGTTGCCAAAAGCTATTCCCTGATCTTTGGCCTCCTCAAATGCCGCCGCCGCCTGATCTAGCCGCCCCAACAGCTTGTGTGACAGGCCCAGGTTGAAAAGCACCACCGGGCGCAGGATGAACAGCGGCGAAAACAGGTGGTGGGTCTCTTCGGGGACCAGAAAGGGCAGCATCTGCTGGCAAAGCGAAAAGGTCGCTGCTGTATCGACAAGCCCGACCGACTGATAGGACATGCGCACCGCGGCCGCTTCAATCAGGCCGTTGCGCACCGCTGGCTCCAGGCTGCCGATTTGGCCCAGCAGGGCATCCGTCGTTGCCCCTAATGACCGCTCAATTACCTGCAGACACTGTTCTGATTCCGATTGATGGTCTGTTGCCAGCCATGCCCAGGCCATCATCATGCAGAGCTTCAGGTTCTGGTTCCGCAGCGACTCCGGCAGCCGCTCCCACCACTGCAGCAGGGTCAGCAGGCGGCTGTTCATGAAGATTTCCGTTGCGTTTTCCAGGATGAGGGCAATGGCGCTCTCATAAGCGTTCGCATGCAGGGCGTGTTCCACTGCCTCTGCCCAAAGCTGATTGTCGGCATACCACTTGCTGGCCCGCTGATGCCGATGACGCGCATTCTCTGGTGAAGCTGCCAGCCTGGCCTGCAGCAGATCGGCGAACAGCTGGTGATATCGATACCAGCGGCGGCGGTTGTCCAGCGGCAGGATGAAAAGGTTGGATTGGTCCAGGTGCTCCAGGATGGTTTGGCTGTCCAGACGTTCCAGAACGAAGTCGCACAGCGAGCCGTTCAGCCGTTTCAAAATCGAGCTTTGCAGCAGGAACGACTGAATTGCTTCTGGCTGAGCGTTTAATACCTCTTCAAGCAGGTAATCGGCGATGTA
>JAHEEY010000271.1 GCA_024640485.1 Chloroflexota bacterium
CCACTTTCTGGAAAGAAGCGCCGCGAATATCGACACCGCCGAATATTTCCTGCCCGGGGTGGTCAAGGAGATGATCGCTGATGGGACTGCCCAGGTGAAGGTACTGTCCACCGATGATCAATGGTATGGCGTGACTTACCAGCAGGACAAGCCCAGGGTCAAAGCATCCATGGCCCGGCTGGTGGAGCAGGGGATCTACCCCGCTGCCCTGTGGAGCCGCTGATGGTGCTTTCCGCGGAGCAGGCTGCCGCCGGCTTCCAGATGGCCGGTCGGCCCCTACTGGCCGAGCCATACGGCCTGGGCCACATCCATGATACCTACGTGGTCAGCCGGCAGATGGAAGACTGCCCGGCCCGCCGCTATCTGCTGCAGCGGCTGAACCAGCATGTGTTCAAGAACGCCGACCAGCTGATGGCCAATGTCAAGCTGGTGACCACCCACCTGCGCCGGATCATCATCGCCGAAGGGGGACAGCCGGAGCGGGAGACCCTCAACTTGATCCCCACCAAAACCGGCGGCAGCTTCCTGAATGCCGCTGACGGCAGCTGCTGGCGGGCTTTCACCTTCATCGACGGTGCCCGCACCTACCAGATACCCCAAAGCGCGGCCCACGTTTATCATGCCGGACGCGCCTACGGCCGCTTCCTCTATCTGCTGCGGGACCTGCCGCCGGACGCGCTCCACGAAACCATCCCTGATTTCCACAACACCGAGAAACGGCTGGGGGCGCTCCTCAGCGCCGCCGCCGCTGATCCCATTGGCCGGGCCGCTGACGCTCGGCCCGAGATAGCGTTCGCCCTGCAGCGGGCTCCCATCGCCTCCCGGCTCAACCAGATGCAAGCTGCCGGCGCTTTGCCGCTGCGGGCCATCCACAACGACACCAAATACAACAATGTGATGATCGATGACCATACCGGTGAAGGGATCTGCGTCGTTGATCTGGACACGGTGATGCCCGGGCTGTCCCTCTTTGACTTCGGCGACGCCGTCCGTTCCATCGCCAACAGCGCCGAGGAAGACGAGCCCGACCTCAGCCGGGTCCATTTCAGCCTGGAAAGGGTTGAGCAGTTCGCCAGCGGCTATCTGCCGGCAGTCAAAGACATGCTCACCCCGGAGGAGGTGTGCCAGCTCTCCTTCTCAGCCAGGTTGATCACCTACGAATTGGGGGTCCGCTTTCTCACCGATCATCTCAACGGCGACCGCTATTTCAAGACCCATCGCCGGGATCACAATCTGGACCGCTGCCGGGTGCAGTTCAAACTGCTCTCGGAAATGGAGTCCGCGGAAGAGCAGATGGCGGCGATCATCGGGAAATACATATGAGTCAAGACAGTCAACATCCAGCCATAGAAATCATCCGCCCCTTGCCCAACGGCGCCCGGGTGCGCCATGCCCTATTCGACTTCGACGGCACCCTCTCGCTGATCCGAGAAGGGTGGCAGGGGGTGATGGCCGATCTGATGGTCGAGGCGCTGTCCGCCGCGCCCCAGCCTCAGGAGCCGGCTGCCCTGGCCCAATACGTCTCCGAGCTGATCCACCAGACCACCGGCCAGGCGACCATCCTGCAGATGGCCCGCCTAGCCCAGGATGTGGCCGGGCGGGGCGGCGACGCCCTGTCGGCGGAGCAGTACAAAGGGCAGTTCCGCGACCGGCTGGCCCTGCGCATCGCCGACCGGCTGGGCCGGCTGCGGGCTGGGCAGATCGCCGCCGGCGCGCTGCTGGTCCCCGGCAGCCTTCAAGTCCTGGAGATGCTCGATGCCAAAGGGGTTGTCTGCAGCCTGGCCAGCGGCACCGATCACCATGACGTCCTGGCGGAGAATGCCCAGCTGGGGTTGGCCCCTTTCTTTGGAGAGCGGGTCTACGGCGCCAGAAACGACCAGTTTCACATCTCCAAAGCGCAGGCGATGGCTAAGATTCTGGACGAATACCAGCTCGCCGGGGAAGAGCTGCTGGTCGTCGGCGACGGCGTGGTCGAAATCGAAGAGGCCAAGAAGGTGGGCGCCATCGCCGTGGGCGTGGCCCTGGATGAACTCAACGGCAGCGGCGTCGACCCCCGCAAGCGGGCCAGCCTCATCGCCGCCGGCGCCGACGCGGTGGTTCCTGATTTTCAGCAGATAGAAGGGCTGGCCGGCTACTTGTTCCCGGCATAGG
The DNA here is from genome assembly GCA_024640485.1 of Chloroflexota bacterium. GTDB lineage: Bacteria > Chloroflexota > Anaerolineae > Promineifilales > Promineifilaceae > JAHEEY01. Next base: position 2,152 of record JAHEEY010000271.1, read on the forward strand.
CCCGCTTTAGGGTGAACTGTTAACTAACCAGTTGGAGCACGATTCATGAAGCACGAAGTTCGTTGGACAGCTCGAAAAATCGGTCAGCGCATTGAGCTAGTGGAGAGCCTGGTCTACCGCCGCCGCCACCCCATCCCCGCCTTTCGCTATCTGCCCTTGTCAGGTCCGGAGGAGGCCCCACCGGTTTCGCCGGGGATCGATGACAGCGGCTGGGAGCTGGTGCCCCCGGAAAGCTACTGGGGCGCCTGGCTCACCGATTTCGTCCTCCGCAGCCAGTTTCAACTCCCCGTCGATTGGGACCGGTCGCTGCCTACCGCGCTTTATCTGCCGCTGGGCGATGCCGGCGATTTCAGCCACCCGGAGACGTTGGCCTATATCGACGGCACCCCCTACGCCGCCGGCGACCGCCACCATCAGGAGATATTGCTCCCCGGCCAATGGCTGGACGGCAGCGCCCACACCCTGGCGCTTCACGGCTGGACCGGCCTTGGCGGCTTCCGCCGCAGCGAACCGCTGACCAAACTGTGGATGCGCCCCTGTCAGCTGGTGCAGATCGATCAGCCGGCCCGCGACTTCGCCATCACCGCCCGGGTGGCCCACGGCATCGCCGTCGCCCTGGACAAGAACGACCCGGCCCACAGCCGGCTGCTCAACGCCCTGGACGATGCCTTCAAGCTGGTGGACATCCGCCAGCCGTTTGGCGACGCTTTCTACCAGAGCATCCCCGCCGCCCATGCCTGTCTCAAGGCCGGGATTGAAAAAGCGGGGCCGTCGCTGGAAGTCGGCCTGGTGGCCAGCGGCCACGCCCACATCGACGTCGCCTGGCTGTGGACCCTGGCCCAGACCCGCCGCAAGAGCGGGCGCACCTTCCACAATGTCATGCGGCTGATGGAGCAGTTCCCCGACTACCATTTCACCCAGAGCCAGCCGCAGCTGTACGCCTATTTGGAGCAGGATTATCCTGAGCTGCACCAGGCGATCAAGCAGCGGGTGGCTGAAGGGCGCTGGGAGCCTATCGGCGGCATGTGGGTGGAAGCGGACTGCAACCTGAGCGGCGCTGAGTCGCTGGCCCGCCAATTCCTGCTGGGCCGTACCTATTTCCGGGAGCAGTTCGGCCCCGATGCCGAGTCGCCGGTTCTCTGGCTGCCCGACGTCTTCGGCTACGCCTGGGCCCTGCCGCAGCTGATCAAGCAGGCAGGTCTGGACTACTTCATGACCATCAAAATCGGCTGGTCGATGTACAACCGGCTGCCCTTTGACAGCTTCTGGTGGCAGGGGCTGGACGGCACCAAAGTGCTGACCCATTTCAGCACCGTCCCAGAGCCAGGCAGCCAATATGCCAGCACCTACAATGCCAATGCCGACCCCGCCCAGGTATTGGGTACCTGGAACAATTTCCTGCAGAAAGAGCTGCCCCAGGATCTGCTGATGTCCTTTGGTTTCGGCGACGGCGGCGGCGGCCCCACCCGGGAGATGCTGGAAAACATCCGCGAGATGGCCGACTTCCCGGCGACGCCGCGGATGCGCCAGGGCTCGGTGGGCGATTTCTTCAAAGGGCTGGAAGCTTCTTCCGGCGACCAGCTGCCGGTATGGAACGGCGAGCTCTATCTGGAGATCCACCGGGGCACCTACACTACCCAGAGCCGCAGCAAACGGGCCAACCGCAAGAGCGAATTCCTGCTCCATGACGCCGAGTTTTTGGCATCGCTGGCCACGCTGCTGGACGCTGGCTACCAGTACCCGGCAGCGGCGTTCCGGGAAGCGTGGCAGCTGGTCTGCCTTAACCAGTTCCACGACATCATCCCCGGCAGCAGCATCACCCCGGTCTATGTCGAGTCGATGCAGCAGTATGGGCAGATCAAGCAGATGGGAGAGACAGCCCGGCAGGCCGCCCTGCATGCCATCGCCGCCAAACTCGGCGGTGACCTGCTCCTGGCAAATCCCATCTCAGCCGGCCGCTCCGATCTGGCCTTCTGGCCGGGGACACTTCCCCAGGGCCGCTCCCTGCGCCGGACCGACGGCTCCCTGGTGCCCACACAGGCGGTCTCCGGCGGCACCCTGCTGGCAGCCGGTGACATGGGCCCCTATTCGATCCAATCCCTGGCCTTCGCCCCAGAGGAGGGCCAGCCGCAGGTGACATCGCTGGAGGCGGGACCCTACCGGCTGGAAAACTCGTTCGTCAGGGTGAGGCTGAACCGGGACGGTGACATCTGCAGCATCTTTGACAAGCGCCAGGGGCGCGAGGTGCTGGCGCCCGGCTCGGTGGCCAACCAGTTCCAGGCGTTCGAAGACCGCCCGGTCAGTTGGGACGCCTGGGATGTGGATATCTTCTACGATGACAAGATGTGGACCGCGGAGCCGGCCGATTCAGTCACCCTGGTAGAGTCCGGCCCGCTGCGGGCCACTATTGAGATCCGCCGCCGGCTGCTCAACAGCCGCTATGTGCAGCGCCTCTCCCTCTGCTGCAACAGCCCCCAGATCGACTTCGACACCTGGATCGATTGGCAGGAAAAGCATGTGCTCCTTAAGGCCGCCTTCCCGGTTGACGTGCTGGCGCCGGCAGCCACCTACGAGATCCAGTGGGGCAATACCCAGCGTCCCACCCATCACAACACCAGCTGGGATTGGGCCCGCTTTGAGACCTGCGCCCAGAAATGGGTCGATCTCAGCGAGGGGGATTACGGCGTCAGCCTGCTCAACGACTGCAAATACGGCCACGACATCAAAGACAATGTGATCCGCATCAGCTTGCTGCGGTCGCCGACGATGCCCGATCCCGTCGCCGATGAAGGAGAGCACCGCTTCGCCTACAGCCTGCTCCCCCATGCCGGCGGCTGGGGCGCCCAGACCATCGCCGCCGCCTACGCCCTCAACGACCCCATCATCGCCGTAGACGGCCCCGGCGGGCCGGCTGCCGTCATGCCTTCCCTGGTCTCTGCCGACCGGGACAACGTGATCATCGAGACCATCAAGCGGGCCGAAGACGGAAACGGGATCATCATCCGTTTGTACGAGAGCCAGCGGCAGCGGGGCCCGGTGACCTTGCAATGCAGCTTCCCACTAGCGGAAGCGTGGCAGACCAACCTGCTGGAGGACAACGAAGAGCAGCTGCCGGCAGAAGGGCATCAGCTCAGCCTGTCACTAACGCCTTACCAGATCGTCACCCTGCGTCTGGTACCGGCATTGTTGGATTAGGGTCATCTATTCGGAAACACGAGGTGTTCAATGAGTGAAATAAAATTCGGATGGCGGGTGCCCGCCTTCCCGGCAGACGACAGCCGCGGCACCCAGTTTGCGGCCCAAATCGCCCAGACGCTGGCCCGTATTCAGGGGAAATTCAGTTCCGCCTGGATTGCCGACCATTTCATCCCCTGGGCTGACTTTGTGGCCGATGACGTCGATACCTTGGAATGCCTGACCTCCATCGCCTATTTGGCCGGCGCCTTCCCCCAGTTAGATTTCGGCAGCATCGTCCTCTGTCAGTCGTACCGCAACCCGGCACTGCTGGCCAAGATGGGCGCTACCCTGCAGCTGCTCACCAACGGCCGATTTATCCTGGGCATCGGCGCCGGCTGGAAGGACGACGAATACCTGGCCTACAACTATCCATTTCCAACAGCACCCGCCCGCATCGCTCAGCTTTCAGAAGCGGTGCAGATTATCCGCCAAATGTGGACCGCAGCGCCGGCGAGCTTCAGCGGCGACCACTACCAGATAAAAGACGCCTACTGCAGCCCCCAACCTTCGCCCCGGCCGCCGATCATGATCGGCGGCGGCGGTGAGAAGCTGACCCTGCGGGTAGTGGCCCAATATGCCGACTGGTGGAATATCCCCGGCGGTTCCGTCGAGAATTACGCCCATAAGCTGGAAATCCTGCGGGGCCATTGTGACGCTGTGGGCCGAAATCACGATGAGATCGTCAAGACCTGGTCCGGAGAAACAGTCGCCATCGCTGAGACAGATGCCGAGGCGCGGCGGATCGCTGCCGAATCCCCTTTCGGTGCCGGCCAGCGGTTCACCGGCACCCCGGACAAAATCGCCGCCGAACTGCGCCGCTTCACCGATCTGGGCGTGGAGCATTTTATCTTGCGATTCGCCGATTTCCCCAGCACCGCCGGCGTCGGCCTGTTCGCCGACCAGGTGGTGCCCCAGTTCAAATAGGCTGGCTGTTCACCTGGACGGCCGCTCGAGAGATTCGTGCAAGGAGTGATTGATGAAAACCAATACCGGTAGTTTCCCCATTGGCTTTCGCCGCCGCCGGTCTCCCTGGGAGCAGGATCTGGGCCATGTGCTGGCCTGGGCCGCCGCCAACGATCTAGAGGTGGTCGATGTCGGCGGCGACGGCGATGTCGCCGGCCCCCAGGTGATCGCCGCCGGCTTGAGGCTGGGTTCGGTCGACCTGCCCCGCTGGAAGGGGATGATCAGCGC
>JAHEEY010000272.1 GCA_024640485.1 Chloroflexota bacterium
GGGGCCGTAGCCGGGCAGGATGGTGGGGGCGCCGACCGGGCTCAGATCTGGGGCACCGGTGTAGTAGTCATAGGTAGAGACCCGAGCCGGGAAGGCTGCCGGGGCATCGTTGTAAAGGATGAGGGTCTTGCCGGCAAACCGGGAGAAGTCGACGATGACATCAGCTCGCTCGGCGGGGGCCAGCAGCAGGGCGTGCTGGTCCACGTTGCCGACGTCGAAGCGGGTGGGGTCGATGATCCAGGTAATGGGTTGGTTGGGCACCACCACCGGGGCGGGCAGGAATCCGCCTTCCGTGCCGATCTGGATCCAGCTGGGCCCGACCGGGCTGACGCTGGTGTCCGGGGTGGGGACGATGTTGGGATCGATCTGGGCAGCGGCCAGCTCAGCAGGATTGAGGGCTACTTCACTCAGTGTTCCGGTTGTGGGGTCAGCCACGTACCACTGCAGGTTCCAGAAGCGATCGTTGGCCGCGTTCAGGATGCGGAAGCGGTATGCCTTGGGAGCGACGGTTGTGGTCGGGTAGGCGGTACCGTTAACGATGGGTGTATCGTTGAACTGCTCCATCCCAACGGAGATGTTCGGCGTGCCTGGGATTTGCGGCGGCTCGCAGAATGGGTCGCTCTGGTACTGCCAAGTGGCGGCGTCATCCAGGTTACAGTTGGGATCGAAGTATGGATTGTCGATGGGGCCGTATGGCGGTGTTGCCGGCGGCCAGAACCAGGGGCCGTACATCCAGCGGCCAAAGGCGCTCATACCGCTTGGGTCACCAGGGTTTTGGGCGGGCATATAGACATGGTGGTACCACAGGCTGCCGTAGCCACCCCAGCGGCTTTGGTCCCAGGTGGGGTCTTGTTCGTACAGCTGTCCGGTACGGGAAGCGGCATCCCCTTGGGGAACGAAGGTGCGATCCTGGATGATGAGCGGAATCTGGTCGGATGGGATGATGCCGCTGCTGACCAACTTCTGTTCGGTGGGGTCGGTGATGACGTAGCCGGCGGCCTCGCCCGCGTAGACGTTGAGGCGGGTGATACCCCAGGCGTGGTCATGGTAGAACATGAAGCGGGCGCTCTGCTGGTTGGTGTAGTAGAAGGTCATACAGCCTTCGTTGGAAGCGGTACAGTTGGGCACGCCGGGGACGTTGGTCATGTCGGGCACGTCTTCGACGCTGACACCCTGGGGCCAGGGGGTATTCTCGTTGGCCGGGGTGATCCATTGGTGCGGGGTGCCGTCACTGATCCAGGGGGTGATACCGCCGTGGAGGTGCAAGGTGGCGCGGTTGTCCTTGAAGCAGGCGTCGCTCTTGGGTAACAGGGTGCTGCACTCCGGGTTGCGTATGGCGTCCATCACGGAGCCTTGATCGGCCGGATCCATCATTGTCATCGGGCCCATACCTGAGCCCATGAGGGAGGAGTCGGTGGGCAGGAAGAGGTCGCCGCCCGAGCCGGTTGGCAGCAGGTTGTAGAAGACGATCCGGGCCGCACGATCTTTCTTGGCGACGATGACCGGCCCCAAGTAGTGGGGATCATCTACGGCGTAAGCTTGAGTGCCGTCTGGCATCAGAGCCGGGACGGAGGTGCCATCGAGCATCTCGTTTTGCAGCGGGATGTGCTTGCTCCAGGAGGCATTAGCAGCGGTCTCAAGCTGGACGTATTCGCGCAGCAGGGTGCCGGCAGCAGGGAGAGATGAGCTCATCTGCTCGCGGTTCTGTACCAGGGCGATGACGTAGTAATCGCTGTCAGCCCCGAACCCGGCGGCGGTGGAGAATGTTGTGGTGTCGGGCACGGCGATGGGGATGTGCTGGCCCAGGTTGTTGTCAGTGCACTTATCCCAGCCGGCTGATGGGTCGCATAGGACCGGCAGCCCATCCTGGAACTTCTTAATGCCACCGCTGGTGATGTAGCCTGTACCGCTGCTGGTCAGGTTGATGGTGGTGACACTGCCGGCGTTGACGACGGCAGACGCGGCGGCACCGGCGCCGGTGGGGTCACTGATGGTCACCGTTGGGGGCGTGGTATAACCTGAGCCAAAGCTGTCCAGGGTGATGGCGGAGATGGATAGGGTGGCCGCGGCGGTGGCGCCGGCGCCGCCATTTTTGATCGGGTCGAAAATGGTGCCGTCTCGGATGACTACATTGGGAGGTGAGGCGTACCCGGAGCCAGGGTTGTCCACCACAACCGCGGTAATGGCGCCGGTGGTGGGGTCAAAGGTGGCGTGGGCGGTAGCCTGCACCCCGTCCGGGGAGTTGGGCAGGTCGAAGTCGACGGTTGGGAAGGTGTAGCCGCTCCCACCATTGGTAACCGCGATGGCATCAACGCCGCCGAAAGCGGAGGCGGTGGCATTCACCAGGGGAACGATGGCGGAGGTGTCGACGACGCTGGCGGCGAAGGAATAGGCCCGGTCCTGGGAATAGAGGGGATAAGTCGGATCGCCGGCGGCGACGGTGATGGTGGCGCCTTGCGCCGGAGGGGTCGCAGCCGGGTAGCTGAGGATATCCGACCCGATCCCGGTGTCGACGGGGATGCCTTCGCCATAGAAGGCGATAGTATCCCCGCTGGTGATAGCGATGTCAGGAACCGGGATGGTCACGGTGTCGCCAACAGGGTCTACGGCGGCCGGAACGGTCAACTGGCCGCTGTCCCACAGCACCGCGTATTCATTGGGATTGCCGGTGGGGTGCAGGACATAGGCGTGGAACAGATTCCCTTCAGATGGGGTAGGGCTGGAACCGGTGGTGGCCTGATTGAAGTACATGATCCCCTTGACGATGCCGTTGGACGGCATGGAGGTGGGGACAATGACCAGAACCGGACCAAGGTCGCCGGGAGCGGTGGCATAATCGGTCGCGTAAGCGCGGGGGATCAGCTGGTTCCCGACCTGCATGAGGGTGCCCATGCCGCCGCCGCCAGAGATGGCTACGGTGGGCTGGGTGTAGCCGCCGCCGGGATTCGCTATGGTTATGCTGGTGACGGCGCCGGAGGTGTTGACGACGGCATTGGCGGCGGCCCCTGACCCCGCGGTGGAGGAGAAGGTGACTGCTGCCGATGTGTAGCCGCTGCCAGGGCTGGTAATGGTGATGCCGGTGACGACGCCGTTAGCCCCGACTGAGGCAACCGCGGCAGCGCCGGCGCCATCGCCACTGATCTGGACGGTGACATCCGGAAGTGTGAATGGGCTGTTAGCCCAGTTTGGATATGGACCAAAGTAGTGAGGTACCTTCGATTCATCAGTGGGGCTCATTGGCGCGGCGGTGCCAGCCGGAGCTGACATCTGCTGGGCGTCCTGAGCACGTAAATGACCGGCACTCCCTATGAGAATAGATATGAGCATGAGTGCTATGAGGGCAATATTCAAAAATCTACGAAAAGTCATTGTATATCTCCATCATTCAAAACTGAGTTCCTTCAGAGTTTAATTTTGATGCACGATTGATGTGCATATGATGACCCTCACTGTTTTCGCTTTTTCGAGAAGTGGCCTATCACGGGGCCGCCTTTACCCTGGCGGGCTGGCATGACAGCACGCACTTCCTGAATCACACAACCTCATCTTTCCTGTTCTGAAATGGGACCCTTGCTTTCTCAAATCTGGAATCAGGCGCAGCTACCTAGACCAGCAACCAGCTATCCAGAAATGGAGTTAGGGGCGTTTTCGATCGCCTCAAACAGGTTAGAGATACTCTCAGCAAATATGTTTCGTTTGCTATACACATCCATCAGATTATTCTCTAGACTAAGCACGATCACCTTGATGGCTGGGTAATCCTGCAATAACCGCAACACGAAACTGGTAGGCTCATCAAGAGATTCCTGGTGAACAATGACAGTATCTGGTTGGACAGTTTCCATAGCCAGGTTCAACGCGTCCCAACCTTCTTCGCTGGAGACGCTGGCTATTTCCCAGCCGGTTTTGATCGAAAGGAGCGCTTTGATGGAGGAACAGAATATGTTTTCACAACCACATATCAAGATCATTTTTGGGTTCGACATCGTTTTTGTTCCCCAATCGGGCTGGAGATGAGCAACCGTCTACCAATCTGTGATGAGTGCCTATCACTCTCAGGTATACAATAGCGCAAGCTGATCTTATAGAACATCCATCGTTCTCATCCGGTGGGCATTAAAAAAGACCATCCTTAGGATGGTCTTTTAGGTTGGGATCTCGGGGGGATCAGCTAAACCTTGGCTTGACGCTTCAACGGCGTGCCACCGTTTCCACTTGGTTTCTTGAACAGCTCTCAGATGATGGTCTATTTATTTACTGAAGATTGTCTATAAATCAGCCAGCCGCCCGGTTACCGATAGCCGTGCTCCCTGGCAAAGATGGCCACTTCTTTGCGGTCTTGAAGATTGAGCTTTTCGAGGATGTAGTGTACGTGGGATTTGACGGTATTTTCGGAGATGAAGAGAGCGGCGGCGATTTCCTGGTTGCCCTTGCCGGCGGCAATTTGCGCCAGTATCTCTTTTTCCCTGGGGGTTAATCTCCCAAGGGCGGGGTCGGTTGCGTGGCTGGCGTCCTTGGTTCTGGAGAACTCTTTCATCAAGCGCAGGGTCATGAGGCTGGAGAGGGCGCTGCCGCCGCGATGTACTGATTTTAGGGCGTCCACCAGCTTGGGGAGGGTGGTGTTTTTCATGAGATAGCCGACGGCCCCGCTGCGGACGGCGGCAAACAAGTCTTCATCCCTTTCCGACATGGTCATGAATATGACCTTGCAGTCGGGGAACTCCTGCATGATCTGCCGGGTGGCTTCGGCCCCGGTGCCGTCCGGCAGGCTGTAATCCATCAGGACGATATCGGGCTTGTGCGTGCGAACCGCGGCTACCGTCTCTTGAACGGTCCCCACGAGGCCAACAACCTCAATACCCGGTTCCTGCCGGATCATGGCGGCCAAGCCCTCGCGGAATAGATTATGGTCATCGACGATCAGTATTTTCATATCAGGTAGTTGTCAGGCTGATGGCGCTGACTGCTCATTCTCATATGGGACAACGACGGTGATGGTTGTGCCGCTGCCAGGTGTGGATTGGATTGAGAGGGAACCTTTCACTTTGGCGGCTCTCTCGCCCATGAATTTCAACCCGTAATGGTTGGAGGTTTGAAGGGCTTCCGGATCGAATCCGTGTCCATTGTCGGTTATTTTCAGGGTCAGGGCATACGGCCTGCCCAGAAATTCAGCAGAGACCTGGGTGGCATGGGCATGCTTTTCGATATTGCTGAGGGCCTCGCGGAAGATGAAGAAGAGCTGACGGATTTGGTGAGACGTCAGCTGATCGGAATAACCGCAGCTGTTCAGATCGATTTGAATCGCAGATCTTTCGGCAATCTGTGATGCGTAGCGGGTAAACAAGCTGAGAGGCTCGGCAGAGTCTGCGGATTGGAGAATATCGAGCATGGCGCGGATCAGGTCGTAGGATTCATTGGCCGCTTCGACCATGTTTTTGATGGGGATATGGGTGTCTATGAGGCTGTTCAAATCTGCGGCAGATAGATGGGCAAGACTCATGCTCAGGAAACTGATGTTCTGCCCAAGGGTGTCGTGCAGGTCGCGGGCGATATCGGTTCGGAGTGTTTCGATTGCTTTGGTCAGGACCGCCTCTCTCTGAATCTGACCGACGATCTTCTTTTCGTCCGATTTTCGTTGGGTGATGTCGCGGTTGCTGATACGCCGCCCGAGGTAGCGGCCGCCTGGTTCCCATAGGGGACGGCAGACATGTTCAATGAAGCGCTCGGTGCCGTCACGGGCAATGATACGGTATTCCACAATCGTTGGGCCGATCAACTCATCATGAATAATCTCATGGTGGTCCAGATAGCGTTGGCGGTCATCAGGGTGAACAATGTGGACCAACAAGCCGGGATTCGCCGTCAATTCCTCGGGCGTGTAACCGGTTATGCGTTCGCAGGAAGGAGAGGTGTAGACGATGCTGCCGTGGGGATCCAGCCATTTTTCCCAGTCATAGGTCCAATCGGCAATGGTGCGGAATTTCTCCTCGCTTTGGCTGAGGGCGTCTTCGGCTTGCTTGTGTTCGATAACCGCCCATGCGAAATCGGCGAAGGTGGACAGATGCTTGACGTCATCGGCGGTGAAATCCCGGGTCCTGCTGCTCAAGCCGAGGAGTGCTACCATCATGTCGCTTCGCAGAATAGGGATCGCCATTTGGCGGACGCCGGAGAGCTCCCCCGGGGCGTTTTCCTGGGGCAATGCCCTGGCGCCGGGGCCGGGATGAATGATGGGCTTGCGGTGACGAAGGGCATCTGCCCAGACGCCTGCAGGATCCAGATTGTCGAGGGAGTCAGGTAATATATCTTCGGCCACGTTCTGCCGGGTGTTGGTTGAGTAGACCACCCGCTTCGATCTTTTTTGGTCAGTATCCAGGAAATGAAAGAAGCTGCTGTCGCTCCCGGCCAACGCTTCAATTTCGTTCAGGCAAAATTCGGTCAGTTCCGTTAAGGTGTGGCGATCCGCATACGCTACCAGGCGCAAGCGAGCCTGGAGAATTCTTTCGGATTGATCTTGCTGGTAGGTTTTCAGAAGCAGGGGTTTGAACGAAAAGAAATAGAGCACCGGGAGG
>JAHEEY010000273.1 GCA_024640485.1 Chloroflexota bacterium
CGCGTTCGCTAATCTGGGGGGCACCAGCCAGGCGGCCTCCGTGGGCGGCAGCCTGCATCTGTCCGGCGGGCTGCGGGACGGCGATCACAGCTTCAAGGCGGCGGGGGAGATCATCGTCCGATGGCCTTCCGATGCCCCGCTGTCGCTGACCGCCGCCGGCAGTAAGGTGCTCTCCACCCTGAACCTGAACAGCCTGACGGAATCGACGGCCGACGGGATCCACACCCTGACCGGCTACATCGAACATTTCAAGTGCCGGCTGATGCTGGCATCGGATGAGCGCATCGGCATCAAAGGGGTGACCGGACAGGACCGGGGCCCGGTGCCGGCAGCGGCGTATGAATTTGATTTTGAGCCGCCTCCCCCACCGGCGGAAGCGGCGCCCATCGGCCAACCGCTGAGCTTCAGCGACCAGCTGAGCCAGGCGATCACCAGCCGGCTGGAAGCGGCGGGGACGCCGGCAGATCCGGCGGTCGTCCAGACGGTGGTGGCCAAAGCGCTGGCGGATTTGATGGCTGAAGAGCCGGCAGCGGACGATGCGGCGACAGAAGCGGAAGCCGCGGCTGTGGTTCCCGCAGCCAGCGTGGCGGCGGCGGAAAAAGCGGTGCGCACCGCCGAGCAATCGCTGCAGCGGGCGGCAGACAAGACTGATGAGGTCCGCCGAAAAGCGGAAGGGACCGGACCAGCTGCCCCCGCGCCAGAGGCTGAAGCAGCGGCGCCCAGCTCGGAACCGCCGGCGGCAGAGAAAGCTGCCGGGAAAGCGCCGGCTGTCCCGCCCGACCCAACCCAGGAAACCATGGCCACCGAAGCGCAGCTGAATATCCTCAAGCTGCTGCGCGACGGCCATATTAGCGTTGAGCAAGCCAAAACGCTGCTGGACGCCGAAAAGAAGTAGTCGCTGTTTATGAAAGTAAAGATTTGCGGCATCACCAACCTGGCAGACGCCCAGGCAGCCGCGGCTGCCGGCGCGGATTACCTGGGTTTCATCTTCTATCCCCCCAGCAAGCGGGCGGTGGACGTGGAAACGGCGGCGGGTATCGCCGCCCAACTGCGGGCCTACCCCGGCTGCCCAGGGCTGGTGGGGGTCTTTGTCAATGAAAGCGGGGAGCGAATGGCCGAAATACTGAACCGCTGCCAGCTGGATTTGGCCCAGCTGAGCGGCGACGAGGTCCCTTTCCTGGTGGGCGACCCGGCGTCACCGATTTTCGGCCGGGCGTACAAGGCGCTGCAGCCGGCTACCTTCACCGAGGCGGAGGTGGAAGCGGAATGGTACCTGCCCAAACAGGGGGATGATGCCGGCCCGCCGGACCATCCGCTGCTGCTCATCGACAGCTACCATCCCAACCTGCGCGGCGGGACTGGCGAGACCGGCGACTGGGAGATGAGCGCCAAACTGGCGGCATCAGTCCCAGGGCTGATGCTGGCTGGAGGGCTGAACGCCGACAATGTGGCTGAAGCGGTGCGGCAGGTGCAGCCGTTCGGCGTAGACGTGGCCAGCGGTGTGGAAGCCAGCCCGGGCCGAAAAGATCACCAGCAGGTGCGCGACTTCATCACCAACGCCAAAGCGGCCGCCGCCGGATAGCGGCGGCCAACCCCAGGAACCTCCCTCATGAAGAGACCATTTGTAACTGTGTCCAGCCGCATCGCCTTCTCCTGCCCCTGGTACCGGGTGCGCCAGGACGAGATCATCACCCCCGACGGCGGGCGAGGTGTCTACAACGTGGTGGAAAAAGAGGACGCGGTGTGGATCGTGCCGGTTACCAATGCCGGCGAGATAGTGATGATCTACAACTACCGGTACACCGTAGACGATTGGTGCTGGGAGATCCCTGCCGGCAGCCTGGAGCCTCACCACAGCAGCCTCGAGGCGTGCGCCCACGACGAGCTGCGCCAGGAGACCGGCGGCGTCGCCGAAGAGCTGATTTACGTCAGCCAATTTTACGTAGCCAACGGCATTTTCAACGAGAAAGGGCATGTGTTCCTGGGGCGGAATGTCACCCTGGGGGAGACGGACCACGAGCCGGCGGAGGTAATGCAGGTCCACCGCAAGCCGGTAGCTGAGGCGCTGCGTATGGCCAGGGCCGGGGAAATCGCCGACGGACCATCGGCGCTGGCGCTGATGCTTTCCGCCGATCTTCTATCATCATACACTCAGAGCCAGCGTCCCTGATCCTGCTATAATCGGCGGCAGACTCCGGTTAAGAGGAAATCCTATGCAAGAAAAACTACCCACCCAACCTGACGCTCAGGGAAAGTTCGGCCCCTATGGGGGACAGTTCGTGCCGGAAACGCTGATGCCGGCTCTAGAAGAGCTGCTTACGGCATACCAGGAGGCGCGGGCTGACGCCGAGTTCATGGGCGAGTTCCACCGGCTGCTGAAAGATTATGTGGGCCGTCCTTCGGCGCTGACCCATGCCAAACGGCTGAGTGAACAGCTGGGCGGCGCCCAAATCTACCTGAAGCGGGAAGATCTAAACCACAGCGGGGCGCACAAAATCAACAACGCCCTGGGGCAGGCGCTGCTGGCCAAGCGGATGGGGAAAAAGCGCATCGTGGCGGAGACCGGGGCCGGGCAGCACGGCGTGGGCAGCGCCACGGCATGCGCCCTGTTGGGGTTGGAGTGCATCGTCTACATGGGCACCGTCGATATCGCCCGGCAGCAGCCCAACGTCTACCGGATGAAGCTGTTAGGGGCGGAGGTGCGGCCGGTGTCCAGCGGCAGCAAGACCTTGAAAGACGCCATCAATGAGGCGATCCGGGATTGGGTCACCAACGTTGACTCCACCCATTATCTGTTGGGTTCGGTATTGGGCCCCCACCCGTACCCGATGATGGTGCGGGATTTCCAAAGCGTCATTGGGGCCGAGGCCCGCGAGCAGATGCTGGCGGCCTGCGGAAGGCTGCCGGACAGCATCATCGCCTGCGTCGGCGGCGGCAGCAACGCCATGGGGATTTTCCATGCGTTCCGGGACGACCATGAGGTTGATTTCATCGGCGTAGAGGCTGGCGGCGAAGGGATCGAGAGCGGCAAGCACGCCGCCCGTTTTGCCGATCTGAACATCTCCCGGCTGGGGGTGCTGCAGGGCACCAAAAGCTTTGTCATGCAGACGGCGGACGGCCAGATCATGGAGACCCACAGCATCAGCGCCGGGCTCGATTATCCCAGTGTGGGTCCGGAACATGCCTGGATGCGGGATCAAGAGCGGGCCGGCTACACCTACGCCACCGACGCCGAGGCGCTGGCGGCGTTCCAGCGGCTGAGCGAAACGGAAGGGATCATCCCGGCACTGGAATCAGCCCACGCGGTAGCGGAGGCGATCAAACTGGCCCCTACCATGCGACCGGATCAGATCCTTCTGGTCAATTTAAGCGGCCGAGGGGATAAAGATCTGGATACAGTGATTAATCAGCTGGCACTGTAATCCGCGGCAGGGCGATAGGCTGGCCTTCGGCTGCCGGCAGGAAGAAGCTGATGGTAGTGCCCTGCTGATACTGGCTTTCCAGCCGGACATACCCCTTCTGCAGCTCAACCAGTTCTCTGGTGATCGCCAGCCCCAGGCCGGTGCCCCGTACCGCCGCGGTACTCTGTTCTCCCACTCGGTAGAATTTCCAGAAGATCTTTTCCTGATCCTCTTCACGAATGCCAATCCCATTGTCCTCCACGCTGATCCGCACGTAGAGGCTGCCCTTCTGCCCATTATCTGGGGGATGCGACACCACGCCGGCGGAAATACGAATCCGGCCGCCTGCCGGGGTGTATTTATGGGCATTGCTGAGCAGGTTGGTCAGGATCTGGATCAGCCGCATCCAATCACCATGAATCGCCGGCAGGTTGGGCGGCAGATCCACGATCAAGGTCTGATGCTTCAGCGCCAGTTGGGCATGAAACGATTTGGCCACATCGTCGATCGCCTCTGCCGCGGAGACCCTGCCCAGGTCCAGATAGAGCTGACCGGTCTCAATCCGGGAAACATCGGTGAGATCCGATACCAGCGCCGACAGATGTTGGGCGCTTCTGTGGATCTTGTTCAGCAGGTCTGACTGTACCTGGTTCAACTGCCCGGCACCGTATTTCTGCAGCAGATCCTGGCTGAGGATGATGGCTGAGATTGGGGATCTCAGCTCGTGGGAGACAAATGAGACGAAATCGCTCTTGGCCAGGTTGGCCGCCTCCGCTTTGACCAAGGCCCGCTGCAGGGCGGCTTCCGCCAGGGAGCGGTCTTCCACCTCGTTTTCCAGCCGAGCCGAAGTCGCTTCCACCTGGTCCAGCAGCTCTCTAGCTCTGCCCACAATGCCGCCAATGACAATCAGGGTCACCGATATCAACCCGGTCGCATAAGGCAGTATCTGGTCAATGGTGCTGCCCTTGAGAAGGAACAGCAGCCCGTTGACCAGGACAAAGATGAGCCCCGACAAAAGGCCTGCCTGACGGCGGAAGAGCCAGCCGACAGTGATCACCGGCAGCATCGCCAGCAAGGCGGCTTCACGGCCGACCCTGGGGAAAAGGATCAGGAAGAGAAAACCGTAGAGCGCTGTCGCAGCGAGCACAGCGGCGTAGCGGCTGATGGGCGACTTGCGATCAAAATGGAGGGGGAAGAAGCGTTTCATTAATTTTTGTCCGATTCTTTGGACCAGAAGCTCAATCGGACCGTCCACGGACGCAGTTGCCCGCAGACGCTGAGATACCTTCACTTAATTTGAATTGATCTACCAAGCAGTGAGTATACCGCCTATTGATTTGAAAAGATATGAGAGAGTAGTCCGGTATGGTCAATTCTGGCACGGCGGGTAGGCCAGCCGATCCCTCGGCCAGCCGGCGGTATGCCAGTCGAGATACTCCCGCAGATGGGCCGCCCAATAACTGTCACTGTGCCCCCCAGGATTGACTACCGCCTGGTGGCCGATGCCCGCCTGCGTCAGCGAATTGTGCAGCTGCTCTTGCCCAGGACGAAGAAAATCCTCTTCCCCCCAGTCCATCCAGATGCGCAGCCCGGAAAGGTCTTGCTGAGCGTAGGTCACCAGCGGGTTGTAGTCCGGGCTGTCGGTCTCCAGCCGCAGATGGCTGCTGTGTCCAGACACGGCGCTGAACAGCCAGGGGTGGCGGAAGGCGATCTCCAATGCCCAGTATCCCCCGCGGGAGATGCCGCCTATGGCCCGCCCGGCAGCCTGAGGCCAGCTGCAGAAGCTGCTGTCAACGTAGGGGATCAAGCCGTTGACGGTGATCCCCTCAATGCTGTGGTCGTTTCCGGAGGTCATGTTCCCGATTTCTCCGTTGTAGGGCATGAGTACGATGAATGGCGGATAGCGCCCGTCGGCGATGCCGGCATCGATCAGCCGGGCCAGCCCCAGGTCGGTCCAGTGGCTTTCAGTTTGGATGGAGCCGTGAAACAGATAGAGGACTGGGTAGCTCCTGCCGTCATCCCGGTAGCAAGGGGGCAGATAGGCGGTGTAGCGGCGCCAGCCGCTGGCGCTGGGGAATTGGCCACGGTAGAGATAGCCGCTGCCGTCACATCGGGTCGAATCGGGGACTGATTGGGCGATGGGCAGAGCGCTTTGCGGGGCGGCGGCGGGAAGCGGAGCGGCAGTTGACGGCGGCGGCGTGGCTGTGTCGGCAGCGGTGGGCAGCGGCGCCGGGCTTGCCGTGGGCGCCGGCAAGGTCGCTTCCGGGGTGTAGGTCGCCGGCAGCCCGATGCCAAAATTGCTCTGGGGGACCGCGGCGGCAGCTGCCAGGGTGGGCAGCGGCATCGCCGGCTGATGGGCGCAGGCCGCTGCCGTGAGAAGGGGCAGCAGCAGCAGGAGTCTACTCAGCGTCTTCTGGAGAGTACGCATCGGCGGATTCCAGCCGCTGTTTCCGCTTCAGGCGGGCCAGCCGGTAGAGCAGTTCGTCCCGTTCCAGTTCGGCGCGGCGGGGGTGATCCCAGCTGTTGACCAGGGCCATCGCTCGCTCTATCCAGGTGATCGCCTGGGACAACTCCTTTTGATGCCATTCGTAATGCTTGGCCAGCTCCACGTGGGCTTCGACGCCGCTGAAGCTGGTGGCGGCGATCTGCTGCCAGACGGGCACCGCTTCAGCACGGCGGTCGGCCCGGCGCAGCAGCAGCCCCAGCCGGTGCAGCGCCTGGTGATAGAGGTCCAGGGGCAGATCGCCAGCGGCAGCCAGGCGCAAATTGCGCTCCGCTTCGCTTTCCAGCCCCAGGTCGGCCTGCCACTTGCCCAGACTGAGCAGATCCAGGGGATCATTCCCCTCACCCGCTTTGACAAATTGATCCAGCAGCCGGCTGGTCAGGGTGACCATGGAGAGCATGTCGATCTGGTTGTGGTAGAAGACCCGCACCAGCTCGCTGGCGTCGCCGCTGCGCAGATAGTTGGTGTACATCGCCGGGATCATCCAGCCAGGGACGTCCTGATGGGTACGGTGAAGCCCCAGCAGGTTTTCCTCCAGCGCCCCCAAAGCCACCGATCCCAGCCGGTCGCGCCACAAGCGGCGGGAGGGATGGAGCAGATCGATGTGGGGCCGTTCGCGGATGTCGGTGGGCATCCGGTTCATCAAGAA
>JAHEEY010000274.1 GCA_024640485.1 Chloroflexota bacterium
CATTTCCACTACCGGCACCTCAATCCCATAACAGGCCCCTTCAAACCCCAGATCGGGGTCCACGATCCGGCCGCTGTGGCACACCGGCCAGCCGTAATCTGCACCTTCCTTGACGATGTAGACCGTTTCCGGCGGGACATCGTCCCCCATCAAGTCCCGGCCGTTATTGGTGGCCCACAGCTGGCCGTTTTCCGGGTGGACCGCCAGTCCCACAGCGTTGCGCAGGCCGGTGGCGAAGATCCGCTGCCCATCCCCGGCAGGGCTGTCATAGACCAGCACTGTCGCCCGGCGCTGGTCGTCCTCATCACAGACGTTGCAGGTCGATCCCACCGAAAGCACCATCCGGCCGTCGGGCAGAAATTCCACCGTGCGGGTGCGGTGGTTGCCGCTGGTGGGGATATCGTCGATGACCGCTTCTCTCGATTCGGCGACACCATCGTTGTCGCTGTCTATCAGCCGGATCACCCCGCTGGGGACGCCGACATACCATGCCCCCTGGTGGTAGACCAGGCTGTGCGGGGCGTCGAGGTTGTCGGCCAGCACCCGGATCTCGTCGGCGCTGCCGTCCCCGTCTTCATCGGGCAAGGCCACGATCCGCCCGTTGCCCCGGTCGGCAGCATAGAGGACGCCGTCGGGGCCGAAAGCGATGAAGCGGGGGCCGTTGAGCCCCTGGGCGAAAACAGATCCACTGAAACCGGGAGGCAGGGTGAGATCGGCGGTGCCGCCGCTGCCGGCAGCGCCGGAGAAATTCACCTGCCGGCCCACAATCCAGTAGACCGCGGCCGCGCCGACCAGGCAGATAAGGAAGAGAATCAGGATAATCCAGGTTATCTTTCGCGTTTTGTTCATGCTGTCAATCCTATGGCGGCAGCTGTTCCCAGCCGTTCTTTGTCACTGCGTTCAACTGTATAAGGTAGTCACGGGCAGATAAAGAGCCGGCCGCCAACCCAGCGACCGGCTCTTGGGTGATGTCGAATTCGATCAGATCCGGATCGGGCTAATACGACGGCGGCACGAAGGTTTGCTCATTGATCGGCGGCCTGATGTACCCTTCCCGCTCTTCCCGCGGCGGCAGTTCGATGGCCGGCGGGGTGATATCATCGTACGGTATCTGGCTCAGGATGTGGCTGATGCAGTTGAGCCGGGCCTTTTTCTTGTCGTCGGAGTTGACCACATACCAGGGCGCTTGCTTGATGTCGGTATAGTCAAACATGGTGTCTTTGGCCCGGGAATAGGCCACCCATTTTTTGCGAGATTCCAAATCCATGGGGCTCAGCTTCCACCGCTTGGTGGGGGTATGCACCCTGGATTGGAAACGGCGCTCCTGCACTTCGTCGCTGACCGAGAACCAATATTTCAGCAGAATAATTCCGGAGCGCACCAGCATCCGTTCGAATTGGGGGCAGGAGCGCATGAATTCCCGGTACTCTTCTTCGTTGCAGAACCCCATCACCCGCTCTACGCCGGCCCGGTTGTACCAGCTGCGGTCAAAGAGGGCCATTTCTCCAGCCGCGGGCAGGTGTGGCACATATCGCTGGAAATACCACTGAGTCTTCTCTTTTTCGGTCGGGGTGCCCAGGGCTACTACCCGGACAATGCGGGGGCTCATCAGCTCAGTAATCCGCTTGATCACCCCGCCCTTGCCGGCGGCATCCCGCCCTTCAAAAATCACCACTACCCGCAGCCCCTGCTCTTTGACCCAATACTGCAGCTTGACCAGCTCTTCCTGCATGCGGACCAGCTCGTGGTGGTAGTAGACCGATGTCAATCGGCCGTTCTTTTTATATTTATTCTTCAGCCGGCCCTCATGATCGTAGAACTGTTTGTCCAGATCGACCGCTTTGGCTGGTTTGGCTTCCTTTTCGACGGGGGTGTCGCTCTCTGGCGTCTTCGGCGGTGACGCCAGCTCTGCCGGCTGGTTGGGAGTCTCTGCTGACAGATCGATCGGGGCTTGCTGGTTCGACATCATGACCTCCATGGGGAACAGTATTCGCTGTCAGTAAGGCTCCTGCGGATCGCTGGGGAATGATGTCAGGAAACTGCGGTGACGGTGTGATCCATCGGAGATGTTCGGATTATAGCATAAAACATGGGACCGTTTCTTTGGTTGGGCTGCCGGGCCGGCCCCATTGCCATGGGGAGTATAATCTAGTGAACTGGTCCGGTCGCCGGCGCTAGCTAAGAAGCTGCTGCCGGCTCGCTGTGCCCTCAGGAGAAGAGGCGATGATAGATAACCAGGAACAAACGATCAGAAAGGTAATAAATGAGGCCAGAACCATCGCCGTAGTCGGCCTTTCCTCCCGCCGGCATCGGGCTGGCTACTACGTGCCGGCGTACCTGCAGCAGCAAGGGTACCGGATCATTCCGGTGAACCCCAATCTGGAGCAGGCATTGGGGGAAACAGCGTACCCTGAACTGGCCGCGATCCCCTGTCCGGTCGATCTGGTGCTGCTGTTTCAGCGGAGCGAGAATGTACCTCCTTACGTGGAGCAGTCGATCCAAATTGGAGCCAAAGCGGTCTGGATGCAGTTGGGTATCGCCCATGAAGCGGCCGCAGCACAAGCGCGGGCCGCCGGCCTGGATGTGGTTCAGGATGCCTGCATGCTGATCGAACACAAAAACCGCTGAGGTTCGGTGCCGCCTGCTGCCGGCGAAACTTTCACCATCTAGCCTCGTATAGGTCGGTAAGTCAATAATCAATAATGTGGCCCTGACCGAAATCTTTGTTCGATTGGCCAGGTTAGCCTTTGGAGCCGGCGGATGCCGTTTTGAAGAAAGAACCCGGCCCCACCTTGTCTGGAGGACAATCATGAGTAACGACGTTTCCGATTTGAAAGAAGCTGAGAAAATGGTCCACGACGATCCCGCCCCTTCTATGCCGTCACGCCGTGAGGGCAATAACTGGGTTGCCGGAGTCGCCTTGATCGTCATCGGCGGTGTTTTTCTGCTCTCCAATGTGACCGATTTTTACCTGAACAATTGGTGGGCTCTGTTCATCTTGATCCCGGCATTCAGCAATTTCGGGAATGCCTGGCGCAGTTACCAGAGTCACGGCCGGCTGAATCGTCAGGCTCGCGGCTCGCTGACTGGCGGCATGATCCTATCCCTGATCACCATCGCCTTCTTGTTCGATCTCGATTGGGGCCTGATCTGGCCGCTGTTCCTGATCATCGGTGGGCTCAGCGCCCTGCTGGGCGGCTGGTTCGAGTAACTGAAGTCGATAGCGGGGTGAGCGGCTCTCGCTCACCCCGTTCTATTTTCTGGGGGCACTGCTCATGAAGCGAAGGAACCTGGCTGGCGGTACGATTCTAGTCCTGCTAGGGATCTTGATCCTGCTGGACAATTTCAACATCATCCGTGTTCACATATGGGGGCTGATTTGGCCGCTGCTGCTCATCTGGGTTGGGGTGCAGTTCTTGCTGAGACCCAGGTGGCAGGCGATGTCCCCGGCAGGCAAACAGATCGCCTTGCCTATTAAGGGGATTGAAGAAGCTGTCGTGCGGATAGACTACGGTGCCGGGCAGCTGCATCTCCATGGGGATACCGCCCCCGATGAGCTGATGGAGGGAAGTTTTGGCACTGGATTGGTTTACGACTTGAAAGCAAACGGTACCAAAGCGCGGCTCAAGATGCGTCCCCCTTCCGAGGACCCCCTCAGCTGGTTTGGCTGGAAATCAGCCGAAGGCCGGCGGTGGTCGTTTGGCCTCAATGACGCTATTCCCATCTCCCTGGATCTCCATACCGGCGCCAGTGAAGCGACGCTCGATCTGGAGGCGCTTAATCTGAAATCGTTTACCCTGCACACTGGGGCCAGCGAAACCCGGGTGACGCTGCCGGCACATGCCGGTTTTACCCAGGTTAAGGCGGAGACAGGCATGGCCTCAGTGAGCTTTACTGTTCCCCAAGGGGTGGCGGCTCGCATCCGCGCTTCCGGCGGACTTTCGGAGATCAAGGTCGACCAAACCCGTTTCCCGCGGTCGGCAGGCGTCTACCAATCGACCGACTACGATACGGCCGACAACAAGGTGGATATCGAGCTGGCTGTTGGTATGGGGAGCGCCCACATTAACTGATCTGGCTTGTACAGCTCCTATTCAGCTAATTTTCATCCACTGCTGCCAGTCGGCGGCTCGATGATTACCGCCAGCAGATCTGCTGTTTCATTAGAAGAGCAGATGGCCGTGTCAGGTAACCGAGTACTCTTGGACGCCTTCTTGGCGGCATTGGTGCGTCCCAATTTGTACTTGCGAGGCCGATATTTACGGCGGATTAGAGCGGTTTGACGGCCAAAGAAATCTCGTGCTAGACTAAGAGTGGAACCTGGCTTTCCGGGGGGAAATAATAGACGCCAGGGCATCTCAAAGGCTAACATGAAAGCACATCCCTTGTTCGATGCCGTGAACCGGCTGGCTCAGATCTCCCATACGTTCACTGACAGCGAGCTAGATCAGCCCTGGACCTGGCGTGCCCACCCTGAAGGCATCCGTTTTGCCCTGCTGGGGACATACCATGAATTGAAAGAGCTGGCCGCCTATCTGGCCAAGACCCGGGCAGAGCAGGGGCTGCCGGTGTCAGATGCCCAGCGGGTATTGGCCCAGCACCATACCGCCTACCGAGATTTTCAGGCAGTGCTGCTGGGTGTTGGCGATGAGACCCTCGACCAGCCGCCGGCGCCTGGGGAGTGGCCGCTGCGGCAGATACTGGGGCATATCATCGGCGCCGAGCGGATGTTCTTCACCTTGGTTCATTACGGTCTGTCCCGGCAGCAGATGGATCCGCCAGGATCGCTGGAGCCGCCCGATGATGAAGCCGAGCGGGTGGTAGGGTCGTATGCTGATTTCACCGCGATGATGAAAAGGGAAGGGATTGCCGCGCTGCTGGCCAGCTATGACACGCTGCACCAGCGGGAGCTGGATGAATTCGCCGGAATCTCCGATGAGGCGTTGGGTGGTTTGTCACTATGGTGGGAAGGAGAGCCCTATTCGTTGGGGTACCGGATCCATCGTTTTGACGCTCATCTGCGCCAGCATTTAGTGCAGCTGGAGAAGTGTCTGGCGGCCCTAGATCAGGGGCCTGATGAAGCAAAGCGGCTGCTGAGGCTGGTTTACCAGGCGTTGGCAGAGGCTGAGAGCCATCTTCTGGGCGCCCCGGATTTGGCCGCCCAGCGTTGCCGGCAGCTGGCCGATGAGATTACAGCCCGGGCGGCGGATGCGGCGGCAGTGGTCGCTGCCGCCCGCCAGCTGGTAGCCGCTGTCAAAGCGGGCGATGCGCCGCAGGTCAGGGAAATCCTCGAGCAACACGGCAAATTGGCTGATGCCACCACTGAGGAAGGCTTGTCGCTGCTGATGCTGGCCCTCTACTACGGGCAGCCGGCAATCGCCGCCGCATTGGTAGAGGCCGGCGCCCGTCTGACCGTATTCGAGGCGTCAGCCCTGGGCCGCCTGGACGTTATCCAGCGGCAGGTCAAAAAACGGCCAGCCGTGATCAACTGGTTCAGCCGTGACGGCTTCACACCGCTGCAGCTGGCCTGTTTCTTTGGCCGTGAAGAGAGCGCTCTCTGGCTGATGGAACAGGGTGCCGATGTCGATGCGGTGGCCAAAAATCCGCAGGGGATCAGCCCCATTCACGCCGCTGCCGCCAACGGGAACCTCGCTATCATCCAGGCGCTGCTGGCCAACGGGGCCGATGTCAACGCCAAGCAGCACAATGATTTCACCCCGCTGCATACCGCCGCCGATCACGGCAGTGTGGAAATGGCCCAGTTATTCCTGGATCATGGTGCCGATATCGCCGCCGCCACCGTCGACGGGCGTACCGCTGCCGATATCGCCCGGGAAAAAGGGCACCTGCCGCTGCTGCCGCTGCTCACGTTATAAGTGTCCCAGTCTGGGATTTGGACCCGTTTGCTGCGATGCCCCTGGCACCGAGAGCCGGGCAGGTTTAGGAGGTCAGCTGATGCCAACCGTGCGATTCACCCGACATTTGGCCCGTTATTTCCCGAAATTGGAAGATAACATCACCGCTCCTGGCGCGACCGTGGCCCAGGTTGTCGCCAGGCTGGATCAGATGCACCCCGGACTGGCAGCCTACATCGTTGATGATACCGGCGCCCTGCGCCGCCATGTCAATATCTTCCTCAATCAGGAGCTGATCGCCGACCGGCAGCAGCTTCAAGATCCGGTAGCGGACGCCGATCAGCTGTATATCTTTCAGGCGCTGTCTGGCGGCTAGCCGGCTGCATATGCGGCCCTTCAAGGAGTTATGATGAGCAAAGAGCGATTGATCTTAGGCACCCGCAAAGGGCTGATTGTACTGAGGCGGCAGGGAAAGGGGTGGCGCACTGCCCATACCGCCTATCGCGGCGTGCCGGTCTCCTATGCCGCCGTCGACCATCGTACGGATATACTATGGGCCTGCGCGGATCACGGCCATTGGGGGCAGAAGCTGTACCGCTCCCATGACGGCGGCCAAACGCTGGCGGAACTGCCGGCGCCAAAATACCCCGAGGGCAGCACCCTATTCGATGTCTTTTCTGGCGGCCAGGA
>JAHEEY010000275.1 GCA_024640485.1 Chloroflexota bacterium
CAACGGCCGGGTGGACGGATTCCCACTGACCATCACCCGCACCGGCTACACCGGTGATTTGGGGTACGAGCTGTGGGTCGCCCCGGAACACGCGGAAGCGCTCTGGGATCGGCTGATGGCGGTTGGGAGCCGCTACGGGCTGCTGCCGGCAGGTATGCTGGCACTGGATATGGCCCGCATTGAAGCTGGCCTGCTGCTGATAGAAGTGGACTACACCTCCACCAACCACGCGGTTATCGAGCCGCAGAAATCATCTCCTTTCGAGATCGGCCTGGGATGGACGGTGGATTTCGATGGCGGCGACTATATTGGCCGGAAGGCGCTGCTTGCAGAGAAGAAGAGCGAACCCGATACCTGTTTTGTCGGCATTGAAATCAATTGGCCTGATCTGGAGCGTGTCTTTGACGAGGTCGATTTGCCGCCGCAGGTAGCCAGCCGGGCTTCCCGTGAATCCACCCCGATCTACAAGAACGGGCGCCAGATTGGCAAGATGACCAGCAGTTCGTTCTCGCCAATTCTTAAGAAATATGTCGGCATCGGCACCATCAAGACGGAATATGCCAGGATTGGCACCGACGTGGAAGTCGAGTTCACAGTGGAATATGCCCACAAAAACGTGGCGGCAGCCATTGTGAAAACGCCGTTCTACAACCCAAAACGGAAGCGAGAATAGAGATTGGAAGGTAGAGCAGCGGCCTTGTCCTATGCTCTAGATTCCCCTAAATCAAAACTATGACACAGAAATACGATGCAATTGTAATCGGCGGCGGCCACAATGGTTTGATCAACGCCGCCTATCTGGCCAAAGCTGGCAAGAAAGTGTTGGTGTTGGAAAAGCGTTACCTGGTAGGCGGCGCCAGCGTCACTGAGGAGCTTTACCCGGGATTCAAATATACGGTCTTCTCCTACGTGGTCAGTTTGCTGCGCCCTGATATCGTCCGGGATCTGCAGCTGCCCAAGCATGGATTGACGATTTTGCCCCTGGAAAGCACCCTGACGCCCCTGCCAAACGGTGATCGCTTATACCGCGATGGCGATCATTACCGCACCATGCGGGAAATCGCCCGCCATTCGCCCCGTGATGCCGAGGCGTATGATGAATACAGCCGCAATATGTACTTCATGGCCAAAGCGGTCAAGTACATTCTGGGGGTAGTGCCGGCAGACCCGACCACATTGAATCCCAAAGATCTGGCGGGGTTGGGCGGCCTGGCTCGCCACTTCCTGGGGCTGGGTGAAGACAAACTCCATCTGCTGGCCAGACTGATGACCATGAGCGCGGCCGACTTCCTGGAGCAGTGGTTCGAATCGGAGCCATTGAAAGCCACCATGTCCGCCAGCGGTATCATCGGCACCTATCTCGGCCCCCGCTCGCCGGGTACCGCCTATGTCTTGCTCCATCATTACATGGGTGAGATCGACGGCGCCTTCCGGGCCTGGGGTTTCGCCAAGGGCGGCACCGGCGGGATCGCCGATGCCATCGCCCGTTCTGCCGAGTCCTTGGGCGCTGAGATCCGCTGTAATGCCGGTGTCAGCCAGGTCATTGTCAAGAACGGCAAGGCGGCAGGCGTCGCCCTGGAAAACGGCGACGAAATCTACGCCGACATCGTGGTATCCAGCCTCGATCCCAAATGGACCTTCCTCAAATTGGTCGATTCCAAGGATCTGCCCACCGATTTGGTCGAGGACATCAAGAAGTTCAACGTGCGCGGCTCATCGGGTAAGGTGAATTTGGCCCTGGACGGCCTGCCGGACTTGACCTGTATGCCCGGGCCGGGCCGCCATCTGGCTGGGGCCATCTCCTTCAGCCCTAGCCTCGACTACATGGAACAGGCATATGATGACGCCAAGTACGGCGACTTCTCCAAACGGCCCTATGTCGACTGCATTCTCCCATCGGTGATTGATCCCGATATGGCCCCTCCTGGAAAACATGTGATGTCTTGCTTCGTCCAGTACGCCCCCTATAACTTGAGTGAAGGGGAATGGACCGATGAGAAGCGAGAAGCCTTTGGCGACGCGGTGGTAAATGTGCTGGCTGAGGCAATGCCCAACATCAAGGATCTGATCTTGCACCGGCAGGTCTTGACCCCGGTAGATATCGAGAAGACCACCGGCATTTCCGAAGGTAATATTTTCCACGGCGAGCTGAGCCTGTCGCAGCTTTACTTCCTGCGCCCGGCTGCCGGACACGCTAAATACCGCACCCCCATCCGCAGCTACTACCAGTGTGGTTCTGGTACGCACCCTGGCGGCGGTATCATGGGCGCCCCTGGCCAGCTGGCCGCTATGGAAATTCTCAAGGAGATGTAGCGATGAGCTCAGACCTGTTCATCCCAGCTCTTTCTACACTGGTCACACTGCTTTCGGCCTTCTTCGTGTTTCGCCGCTACTTGGTCCGCCGCGGCGCTCACCTGCTGCTCTGGGGAATCGGGCTCAGCCTATACACCCTGGGCACTCTGAGCGAAGCGATACTCATTTCCGGCTGGTACCCTGCGTTCCTGCGGTTGTGGTATTGGTCAGGCGCCATCGTGGTAGCTGCCTGGCTGGGTCAGGGGACGGTGCACCTGTTGGTGCGCAAGAAACCCTGGCCTCAGATCACCCTGACACTGCTGATTTTCGGTTCCGTGGCCAGTCTGATCTGGATATTCAACACCCCGTTGGATGGGTCCCAATTCGAGGTCGGCAAAGCGCTTTCCGAACAGTATAAGCAGATCATGCCCCGGGGCGGCGTCCGCTACCTGTCACCGTTCTTCAACATCTACGGCACCGTCACCCTGGTTGGTGGCGCGATCTACTCGGCCTGGCTGTTCTGGCGAAAAGGAGTGCTCAAGAACCGTATGTGGGGGAATGTGCTGATTGCCGTGGGCGGGATGGCTCCAGCCCTTGGCGGCACCTTCGCTCGACTGGGGCAGATGACCTTTCTTTATATCAGTGAGCTGGTTGGCGGTCTGTTGATTTTCGCTGGTTTCCTGGTGGCTACCGCCCATCGACCCGCGGTCAAGCCAAACCCTACAGACAGGAGCAGAGATTAGGAATGAAGAATAATTACGATGCAATAATCATAGGTGCGGGGCATAACGGCCTCGTTGCGGCCGCATCACTGGCCAAGGCCGGGAAAAAGGTGCTCGTCTTGGAGCAGCGCGACAATTTAGGCGGCGCCGCTGCTACCGAGGAGCTGTTCCCAGGCTTCAAGGTGAACAGTGGTTCCAATGACGCCGGCCTCTTCCAAAATGAAATCACCAAGGCGCTGTCCTTGAGCAGTCATGGACTGGAATTCAGTGACAGCCCGGTGCTGTTGTTTGCCCCGCAGCTTGACGGCAGCTCGCTGACCCTTTACCAGGATGTCGAGAAAAGCGTCAAAGAGATCGCCAAGTTCAGTCAAAAAGATGCCCAACAATATCCAGAGTTTGTAGCTAAAGTCGGCCGCATGGCCAAGGTGCTGCAGCAGATGATGCTGGTCAGATCGCCCGATCTGTTAAACCGCCCTCTGAGCGATATGGCTGCCTGGGGCAAGATAGCCCTGAAAGTAAAAGGGCTGGGCAAGCGCGACATGATGGAATTTGTGCGCGTGCTGCCGATGCCGGCTTCAGAGTTTCTGGACGAATACTTCGAAAGCGATGTGTTGAAGGGCGCTTTGGGCGCCAGCAGCGTTACCGGCACCATGCAGGGACCCCGTTCCGGCGGCACCGCTCTGATCATGCTGTACCAGGCGGCCGACGGCAGCGGGCGGGTTCGTGCCAGCCGTTTCGTGCGCGGCGGCATTGGGCAGCTTTCCAGCTCCCTGGCCACCGCCGCAAAAGCCAAAGGCGCCGAGATCCGTACCGGAGCCGCTGTAGAGCGGATCCTGTTGGACGACGGCAAAGCGACCGGCGTGGCACTAGCCAATGGCGAGCAAATCGCCGCCAAGATCGTGCTCTCCAACGCCGATCCTCGCCGTACCCTGCTGGGCATGGTTGGCCCCACCAACCTGGACCCCTACTTCATGCGTGACGTGCGCAATATCATCTACCGCGGCACCACCGCTCAGATGCATCTGGCTTTGAGCGGGCTGCCGAAATTCAACGGCCAATCCGACGATACCCAATTAGGCGGCCATATCCTGGTGAACCCCAGCCTGACCTATACGGAGCGGGCCTACGATGACGCCAAGTACGGACGCATTTCCGCCAATCCGTTCCTGGACATCGTTATCCCCACGGTGCTGGATAATTCATTGGCGCCCAAGGGACAGCATGTGATGTCGATCACCATGCGCTACGCTCCCTATAAACTGCGCGGGACCAACTGGAAAGCGGAGCGGGCTGGACTGGCTGAGAAGATCCTGGATCTGGTGGCCCAGTATGCCCCAGGCATCAAAGAACTCATCCTGCACCAGCAGCTGCTGACCCCATTGGACTGGGAACAAAGCTACGGCCTGACCGAGGGAAGCATTTTCCACGGACAAATGGGGCTGGATCAGCTGTTGGTCGGTCGTCCGGTCTCCAAGTGGAACCAATACCGCACGCCGATCGAAGGCCTGTACCTCTGTGGGGCTGGGACTCATCCCGGCGGCGGCGTTACCGGCGCCCCCGGCTATAACGCCGCCAAAGAGGCGTTGAAGGCTCTTTAGGACACTTATAACAGGGCGGCCCTTTCATTGTGCCGCACAGTAGAGTAAACGAAAACGAGCTGCCAGCATATCGCTGGCAGCTCGTTGTTTTTTGTTTAAGAGTCCCCTGAAGTTATCTTTCGTACGGCGTCTGACTCAAGCCCTTTGACCGCAAGCTTTCGCTTCGTCCAGGCCGTCAGGCGACCTTCCTACGTGTTTGATTTCTTTTGTCCTCTTATCCAAATCTATACACTATACGCTGTCTGATTTTAAAAGTTGCAGCTTTCGCTGTCAGGTCGTCGGCCGTTGGAACTTGCCCGATAGACGCTGCGCTCAGGCGATGTCTTCGGGTACGATCAGCCACATAACCAGGTAAATCAGCACCCCAGGTCCGCCAGCGGCGGCCAGCAGGACGAAGATCAGCCGTACCAGGGTGGGGTCCATGTCGAAATACTGGGCAACGCCGCCTGCCACACCCGCCAACATCCGTTCACTTGTCGATCTGGTTAATCTCTTTTCTTTCATCGCAGCACCTAATCCTTCAATTTATTGATATGTCGCGGGCATCACATCCCGTTCCATTTAAGTTTCTACAAGCAATACGGTAGAGTGCCGCAGAAGTTGCAGCTGCCGCCGGTAGTGGACTTTCTTGGGATCGGTGGTAACTTTATTATGTACCTACCATCCGAGTTTGTGCCTGCTGGGGCAGGCTTTGAGAGCGCGCTATGAGAGAAGCCAAAATCGCACCGTCCATCCTTTCGGCTGATTTTTCCCAATTGGGCAATCAGGTATCCGAAGCGTTCGATGCCGGGGCTGAATTCATTCATGTCGACGTCATGGACGGCCGTTTCGTGCCTAATATCACCATCGGCCCCCTGGTGGTTAAGGCGCTGCGCCCCATCGCCGATGCCCATCAAGGCATTCTGGACGTGCATCTGATGATCGTGGAGCCGGAGCGCTACGTGGCTGATTTTGCCGCTGCCGGGGCAGATATCATCACCGTTCATGTGGAAGCGACCAAACATCTGCACCGCACCTTGCAGTCGATCCGTGAGCTGGGGGTCAAGGCGGGGGTGACCCTAAATCCGGGAACGCCGCTGTCAGCGGTGGAGCCGGTGCTGGCGGATGTTGATCTGGTTCTGATCATGTCGGTCAACCCGGGATTCGGCGGGCAGTCTTATATCCCTGCCAGCAGCAGCCGGATCAGCCGGCTGCGCCAGATGCTGGACGCGGTTGGCTCCAATGCCCATGTGGAAGTAGATGGCGGGGTCAAGCCGGGTAATGTCGCATCTGTCGTCGCCGCTGGCGCGGATCTGCTGGTGGCCGGCAGCGCTGTCTTCGGCGGGCCAAAGAGTATCGCCCAAAACATGCGGGAACTTCAGGACGCCATCAATGCCGGCAGACTCTCCGAGTAGGGTGGGTAGGCGATTCCCCGTTCGGTGATGATCGCGGTGATATATTTGGCCGGGGTGACGTCAAAGGCGGGGTTTCCCACCTGGATATCGTCAGGGGTGATCTGGCAGCTGCCCACGTGGGTCACTTCCCCCGCCGGCCGTTCCTCAATTTCGATAGCATCCCCGGCAGCGGTACCCATATCAATGGTGGTTGTCGGCGCGGCCACGTAGAAGGGGACCCCATTTTCGTACGCCACCACCGCCAGGTTGTAGGTGCCGATCTTGTTGGCGGTGTCCCCATTGGCGGCTACCCGATCGGCCCCCACCACGCACAAATCAACCCCTTTGGTTCGCATATAATGGCCGGAAGCGCTGTCGGCGATGACCATGAACGGGATCCCCTGCTGCTTCAGCTCCCACGCCGTTAGCCGGGCCCCCTGCAGCCGGGGGCGGGTCTCGTCGACCAGCACGTGGACCTTTCGGCCCGCTTCGTGGGCGGTGCGAATGATGCCCAGGGCGGTGCCGTAGTCGACCGTTGCCAGGCTGCCG
>JAHEEY010000276.1 GCA_024640485.1 Chloroflexota bacterium
CAACAGCGGCTTTCTCGACGAAGCCCGCCGGATGGCCAAAGCGACCATTAAGGTGTTGGAGCCGTACGACGCCGTGGTGCTGCCCAGCGGCTCCTGCGCCGGCATGATCCGCAAAGAGTACCCCCACCTGCTGCAGGATTCCCCCCGCTGGTATTACCCCGCCAAACGGCTGGCCGCCAAAACCTTTGAGCTGACCGAGTTCCTGGTCCACCAGGCCAAGTGGGAGCCGGCGGCCGCCCAAGACCCCCCTAAACCACCGGTCACCTACCATGACTCCTGCCACATGTGCCGGCAGCTAAAGCTGCAGGACGAGCCCCGACAGCTGTTGAAAGCCACCGGTACCCCGGTGCGAGAGATGGACGAGTCGGACCGCTGCTGCGGCTTCGGCGGCATCTTCTCCATCCGCATGCCGGAGGTCTCCAACCAGATCACCGCCGCCAAGCTGGGTAAGGCGGCCGACACCGGCGCCAACATTATCGTCACCGCCGATCCCGGCTGCCTGATGCAGATGCGGGGGATGGCAGAGGACGGACAGCAGATCGAGCATATCGCCACCCTGCTGGAGGAGGCCACCCGATGAGCGGCGTCACCCAATTTCGACGAAAAGCCCGCATCGCTATCAGCGACATCCGGCTCCAGGGTGCCCTGGAAGGGGCCACCCAGAAGTTCCGCACTGGACGTACGGCGGCGCTGGCCGATCTGCCCGATGCCGGGGCGCTGCGGGACCATTTCAAGGCGATCCGGCAGGCGACCATCGCCCAATTAGCCGACCATCTAGAAACCTTCGAACGAAACGCCCAGGCGTCCGGGGCCCAGGTCCATTGGGCCGCCGACGGCGACGAGGCGTGCCGGATCATCACCGGCATTGCCCAGCAGCACGGGGTCAAGCTGACCACCAAGAGCAAGTCGATGACCTCGGAAGAGATCGGGCTTAACGATGCCCTGGCGGACGCCGGCGTCGAGCCGGTGGAGACGGATCTGGGGGAATGGATCGTCCAGCTGGCCGGCGAACCGCCCTCCCATATCGTCGGCCCGGCGCTGCACAAGACCCGGCAGCAGGTAGCCGAACTGTTGAGCAAGGAGGCGGGCAAGGAGCTGGACGCCGACGACATCCCCCTGCTGACCGCCGAAGCGCGGCGGATGCTGCGCCAGAAGTTCCTGGACGCCGGCCTGGGGATCAGCGGCGCCAATATCGGGGTGGCGGAAAGCGGCAGCATCGTCCTGGTCACCAATGAGGGCAACGGCCGTCTGGTCACCAGCGCCCCGCCGGTCCATATCGCCCTGATGGGGATCGAGAAGATAGCCCCCACCTGGGATGACGCCGCCGTCTGGCTCTCACTGCTGGCCCGCAGCGCCACCGGCCAGCCGCTGTCGGTCTACACCTCAGTGGTCACCGGCCCGGCCAAGAGCGATGACATCGACGGCCCCCAAGAGGTCCACATCGTGCTGCTGGACAACGGCCGCAGCAAACTGCTCAACACCCCTTTCGAAGAAGTGCTGCAGTGCATCCGCTGCGGCGCCTGCCTCAACGTCTGCCCCGTCTACCGCGCCGCCGGCGGCCACAGCTACGGCAGCCATTACAGCGGCCCTATCGGCGCGGTCATCTCGCCGCTGCTCTTCGGCCTGGAGAAACACGCGGCGCTGCCCCAGGCCAGCACCTTGTGCGGCGCTTGCCTGGATGAATGCCCCTCCCGCATCGACCTGCCCCGGATGCTGCTGGCACTCCGCGCGGAAGAGGTCGAATCGGGCCTGATTCCCCTGCCGGAACGGCTGTTAGAACGGGCCGCCGCCCGGGTGATGGGCAACCACCGGCTGTTGAGCGCGGCCGGGACTGGGCTGCGCCTGGGACAGATACCGCTGGCGCAGGGAGAAACGCTGAATATTCCTCGCCGGTTCAACCCGGCCCAGGATCGCCGCCTCCCGGCCCTGCCCAAAAAATCATTCCGCCAGATGTGGCGGGATGGCGACCTGGACGAGTAGCGGATGGGAGACCGTATGAATTCACGCCACAAAATCCTCAACCAACTGCGATCCAACGGCCGAGCGGCTGAAACCCCGGGGCCTTGGCGTTCCCGCCGTCAATTTGACGATCTGGCCGCCCGGTTCGCCGATGCCCTGACCGCCGCCAAGGGCGAATGCCGCCGAGCCGGAAGCCTGGACGACGCTCTGGATCAGCTTCACCAGCTGCTGCGCGAACTAAGCGCCGGCAAAATTGTGGTCAACGCAGAGCCCCCCTTCATTGAACTGGACCTGCCGTCGCGCTGGCCTGATTTCCAATGGCACACCGTGGGCCAGTCGGACGGGGATCTGCGGGCGTTCTGCGCCGCCGCCACTGTGGGGTTGAGCGGAGCCGACGCGGCGCTGGCGGAGACGGGCAGCGTCATCGTCAGCAGCGGTCCGGGACGCAGCCGGCTGGCGACGCTGCTGCCAGAGATCCATCTGGCCCTGGTACCCACCTCCAGCCTGACGGCCGACATTTTCACCTGGACCGCCGGGCGGCAGGGGGTCCTGCCGGCCAATCAGATCATCGTCAGCGGCCCCAGCAAAACCGGCGATATTGAGCAGACCATGGCCATCGGCGTCCATGGGCCCAAACGATTCATCGTGATTTTGTACGACGAAGGGTAAGCCATTCCAGGGAACCGCAGCCATCGAGTAAGAAGGAACTGACCATGTCGAAATTTGTAGCCGCCGTTGATCAAGGCACCACCAGCACCCGCTGCATGATCTTCGATCACAGCGGGCAGGTAGTCAGCATCGCCCAAAAAGAGCACCAGCAGATCTTCCCCCAGCCGGGCTGGGTGGAGCACGACGCCCTGGAGATTTGGGCCAACACCCAGGAAGTGATCGGTAAGGCGGTTGCCAAGGGGAATGCCCAGCCAGCCGACATCGCCGCTATGGGAATCACCAACCAGCGGGAAACGGCGGTGGTCTGGGACAAACGCAGCGGACAGCCGTATTTCAACGCCATCGTCTGGCAGGATACCCGCACTGACAAGATCTGCGACCAGCTGGCCCAGGAAGGGGGGCAGGACCGCTTCCGGGCCAGGGTGGGGCTGCCGCTGGCCACCTACTTCTCCGGCCCCAAGGTCAAATGGATCCTGGACAACGTCGACGGGGTGAGAGCCGCGGCCGAAGCGGGAGAGGCCCTGTTCGGCACCATTGACAGCTGGATCATCTGGAATTTAACCGGCGGCGTCGACGGCGGCGCCCATGTCACCGACGTCACCAACGCCAGCCGGACGATGCTGATGGATCTGGAAACGCTGGATTGGGACGAGGAGATCCTGGGGATCATGGGCATCCCCCGGCAGATGCTGCCCCAGATCCGGCCGTCGTCGGACCCCGATGTGTGGGGATACGCCCTGGATGGCCAAGTGCCGGTCTGCGGCGACCTGGGCGACCAGCAGGCGGCCACCGTGGGCCAGACCTGCTTTGGCGTGGGCGAGGCCAAAAACACCTACGGCACCGGCTGCTTCATGATCCTCAACACCGGGGAAGAGATCGTCCATTCCAAGAACGGCCTGCTGACCACCCTCTGCTACCAGATGGGCGACCAGCCGCCGGTCTACGCCCTGGAAGGCTCCATCGCCATCACCGGCGCCCTGGTGCAGTGGCTGCGGGACAACCTGGGCATGTTTGAGTTCTCCCACCATGTGGAGGATTACGCCAACGCGGTCCCCGACAGCGGAGGCATCTACATCGTACCCGCTTTCTCCGGCCTCTTCGCCCCTTACTGGCGCTCCGACGCCCGCGGCGCCATCGTCGGCCTGACCCGCTTCATCAACAAGCACCATATCGCCCGGGCGGCGCTGGAAGCGACAGCGTACCAGACCCGCGAAGTGCTGGACGCCATGCGTAAAGATTCCGGGGTCACGCTGACGGCGCTGAAGGTGGACGGGGGCATGGTCCACAACGAGCTGCTGATGCAGTTCCAGTCCGACATCCTGGGGGTGCCGGTAGTCCGCCCGCAGGTGGCGGAGACCACCTCCCTGGGCGCGGCCTATGCTGCCGGGCTGGCAGTGGGCTTCTGGAGCAGTCTGGAGGAGACCCGGGCCAACTGGCAGATCGACAAGACGTGGCATCCCCAAATGGCCGTCGATCAGCGGGCCAAGCTGTACAAAGGGTGGCTGAAAGCGGTAGAACGCACCTTCGATTGGGTGGAGTAGCCGGCAGCCAGCCGAACCGATAGGGTATGTGTGCCGGCATTGGCGGCACACATACCACCTGAGTACGCGGACCAGCCGATCAGCGCCGCCGGCGACCGCGAAAGCACCCCCCTTCTCTTCCTCTGAACCAATCCCCCAAGGGCATCTGCGGCGCCTAGCGCTGCCGCCAGCGTGCCGGCAAGTTGTGAGCCAATCCCCAATCATTATCAAGTGATACAACGCTGCCCCCGTCCCGCACCCTTCTGGACCCGACGCAACTTCTGCCGCCTATCCGGGTTTTTAATTGTGGGTGCCGTTGGGCTGAAGCGCAGCGGCACAGTGGGGGTGTCGAACAGGGTTTCGCCTCTGCATGAGGCAGCGGGACGGATCAACAACCAAATCCAGGTTCGTTTAGGGCGATGGTAAGCCAGCATCGCTTCTGGAAGCGCTGGCCGGGTGAGGAACTCTTCAATCAACATTCATTCACTTTTGTCACAGCATTTTGGAAATAATAAGCAACAATAGGTCATTCACAACGCTTAGAAAACTCTTATAATGACAAATGTTGATTATTGTTGAACTGTTTCATATGCGGCGATTCACACTTAATGAGTACACTGACGACCCGCCAACGTGATTTGCTCCAGCAACTGCTTAGCTCGAACGAGCCGCTAAGCGCTTCCCAGCTGGCAGATGAAGTGGACCTTACCGCACGACAAGTCAACTACGATTTAAAAGGGCTCAAGGGGTGGCTGGCCCAACATGATATCCCCCTAAGAGTAACCCCAGGAGTTGGTTCCGCGTTAGATTGCTCCCCGGCGCAAAGTAAGATTTTGGCTAACGAATTGGCCGCCAGCTCCCGGCTGCAGCTGGTGTTGACTGCCGAACAGCGGCAGCAGCTGCTCGCATTGGCGCTGCTGGTCTCCGAAGAGCCTTTCATCCTGTACCAACTGCAGCAGCTGACCCAGGTCTCGCGCACCACCATCCTGAAAGACCTAACGGCGCTCTCTGAATGGGTCTATTCCCAGGCCTTGGAGCTGAAACGGCGCACCAACTACGGCATTTGGATCGAAGGGGATGAGCCCAACCGGCGCCACGCCATCGCTTCGCTGCTCTGGGGAGAAGCCCCCTTGGGCACCCCCCTGTTTCAAGTCAGCCATGCATGCGGGCTGGAATTCTCGCTGGCAGATGACGCCGAGCTGCTGCCCATCGTCAAGAAGATTAATAAGCTGATCAAGGAATGGGACACGACCGCCGCCTTGAATCAGGTGGCCTATGTCGAAGCACAGCTGGGCGGCCGGTTCACCGATGACGCGGTCCTCTACCTATCATTGATCTTCTCTATCCAGAATGGACGGGTTCAACACAAACATCCGGTATCGCTAAATGAGCAAACTATTTCATGGCTCAAATCGCTGGCGGTCTGGCCGGTAGCGGCAGACATCGCCCGCCGGTTGGGGTGGCGCCAGAGCTCCAGCTGGCCGGTTGACGAAGTGGCGACAATCGCCATGCACATCCTGACCGCCCCCCGCAACGAGCGCTGGCCTGGCGATCTGGATATAGACCACATCTTCCACGGGACCATCGAGGAACTGGTCGAAAGCATCAGCCAGGCGTATGGACTGCCGAATCTGAGCCAGGACAGCACCCTGAAGGATGGGTTGGTCAACCATATCATCCCGGCCTGCTTGCGGCTGCGCTTCGGGCTGTGGGCGCCGGCCTCCCTGTTCCCGACCGGGCTGTCTACAAAATACGCCTTTGAAAACGATTTAGCCCGCACGCTGGCTGACATCGTCGAACAGCGAACCCAACTTACGCTGCCGGAACACGAAATCAACAACATCGCCCTGCTGCTGCGGGCGGCCTATATCCGAGAACGGCCCAACAAACTGCAGGAAGTATTGATCGTTTGCCCCAGCGGCATGGCTACCGCCCAGCTGCTGATCGCCCGTCTGAAAGCACGATTCCCGCGGCTGGGCCAGTTCAAAGTGGTTTCGATGCGCGAGCTGGACCGCGGCCTGGCATCATCGGCTGAACTGATTATCAGCACCGTGCCGCTGCCGGCGAAAATCAGTGAGTGGACTCAGGTTATCCAGG
Organism: Chloroflexota bacterium; assembly: GCA_024640485.1. GTDB lineage: Bacteria > Chloroflexota > Anaerolineae > Promineifilales > Promineifilaceae > JAHEEY01. The sequence goes on from JAHEEY010000276.1 coordinate 6,246, forward strand.
TACACCCGCTGCTGCTGCCGGAGGATGTGGAGGCGATCACGCAGTGGTTGGCATAGAGAAAGCGCTGCTTTCTCTGATAACAAGTGAATTACCTGGCAGATGTATGTGAGGGCTGCCGGTAAAAGTAGGAACTGGGCACAAGTTCCAACAAATTTATTTCTGGTGGCTGCCGGTGCGGCGCCATCCAACCTTATTCACCTTCTTAAGAAAAGGAGAGAGAGATGAGAGAGAAATTACAGCAGTTTGGTGGCTTTTTAGCCGGGATGATCATCCCCAACATCGGCGC
>JAHEEY010000277.1:0-5367 GCA_024640485.1 Chloroflexota bacterium
TAAACTCCACGCTGGACCTGAACCAGGTATACGATGTTCTGGTGGAACAGGTCAACCGGCATTGGCCAGTTGAGTCAGTCTATCTGTATCTGATGAACGTGCAAGGGACTGCTCTCAATCTACACCGCGCGGCTGAATTTGAGGCAGCGGCCCCATCAATCCTTCCCGGGGAAGGGATCATCGGCAACGTTGTCGAGAAGGGGGAAGCTGTCGTTGCCAACAATGCCGGTGCCCATCCAGATTTCCTGCCTAAGGTGGATACTCTATTTGGCAAAAGAGCCTACTCCCTGGTTAGCGTGCCCCTGCGAATTCAAGAGCGGGTGGTAGGAGTGCTGGCGCTGCTAAACAAGGCGGACGGCACCTTCACTGACGCAGATGTCCGTCGATTGGTAGCGTTCGCCAATCCAGTCTCCACCGCCATTGAAAACGCCAACTTGTTTGAGGAATCCGAGCGCCAGAGGGCGGCCATTCTAGCGACCGCCAAGACCTTGTCCCAGCCGCTGGTCATTATCGATGAGAATGGAACCGTGCTGGTTTCAAATCAGCCGGCAAACGCTCTCCTTGAATCCCATATGGCGCAGCTGTTTGATGGGATCAGCAACGGCATAGGACGCACGACTGAGATTATGATTGGGGAGCAAACCTATCTCTCCACCGCCCAGCATCTGCCCGACGTCGGTACCATTGTGGTGATGCAGGATATTACTTATGTCAAGCAGCTGGAAGAAGACCGCGCCGAATTTATGCATGCCCTTTCCCATGACCTGAAGAGCCCGCTGACATCCATTATGGGATGGGCTCACCTGCTGACAAAAGTAGCCAATCTGGAAGAGAAGGGGCTTAAATACGTCTCCAAGCTGGTCGGCTCAGCCGAAAGAATGTTGGACCTGATCAATCAGATGCTGCAGACAGTGGCTAGGGGAGATACTGTCCAAATCAATCGAAGCCCTTGCGATATCCGGCAGGTGATTGCCACCGCCATCAGTGATGCGGAAGGGGGCGCCTTAAATAAGGGCATCTCACTGACCTATGAAGAGGTCGGCAAGCCGTACCATGTGCTGGCAGACGAGACTCGACTCTACCATCTGCTGATCAACCTGGTTGACAACGCCATCAAGTACTCGTCAAAGGACACCAAGGTCACCGTAAGGCTGGCCTATTCAGAAGCAGAAATCATCATTGACGTCCTTGACGAAGGGCCCGGGATACCGGAGGCGGACTTGTCTCGGTTGTTCGATAAATATTACCGCGGGACCCAGGCAAAAATCCAGCCTGGAGCAGGGCTGGGGCTATCTGTTGTCTGGGCAATTGCCGACGCCCACGGAGGACGTGTAACCGCAAAGAACTTGCCTGAGCGCGGCGCGAATTTCACGGTAATGCTGCCCGGCAGTCTGCGTGTCTCCACGGACAAGCTAGCCGAGTAGCCCGATTTCTCCCAAAGATGTATTCTGCAGCTGGTCACTTTCCTGTCGGAATCGAGCGGAAAGGCTATCGAGGTACCAGGATATAATATGAGCAGATTGACTGACAAGTTTGACCGGAATGCTTCCGACTTTGAGCCGCAAGATTCCGAAGTCGAGTTCCGTCCTGCTCCCGACCCACTTGCCTTTGGCGACGTGGACGATCGGCCTATTTGGAGGGTCCAATTTGAGCTGGTTGATGATCCCAAGCGTCGATTTGGCTTGGATATCAACGGCGAGCTCATTTTTGGCCGGGATTCTAGCGGACCAGAGCTGGTTGACCTGGTCGATTTTGGAGCCGCTGAGCTGGGTGTCTCCCGGCAGCATCTTGCTATCCGTCCAACTACCGCAAACCTCATTGTAATTGACCTGGGCAGTACCAATGGAACGCTGCGAAACGGCCGGTCTATCGGCCGCAAGTTCCCGTCCCGTATTGCCAACGGCGATCTGCTGAGCCTGGGTACCCTCCAGCTGAGAGTCAAGATCATTGAGCGTCCCAACTTTCACACCACCATGCTGGAGCGTAAGTCGAATCTGGCCGACGCCATGGCACAAATCGCCAAAGCGGTTACCTCTCAATTGGATGTTGATGACGTTCTCAATCAAGTAGCCGAGACCGCAATGGTGATCACCTCGGCCGGGGAGACCGGTATTTGGCTTATCGACGAACTGTCCGGCGAGTTGTTCCTAGAAGCGGAGCGGGGCATCGATGACGAGCGGATACGCCGGCTGCGCCTGCCAATTCATGACAATTCGCTGATCAGCCAGGTTGTGAAGAACGGCGAGATACGGCGTGTTAACCGGCAGAAAGGGGAAGAGCAGATAAAGGTCAAAACCTATTATCTGGTGGAATCGTTGATCTATGTTCCCATCAAGTTAGCTGATATCCCTATTGGCGTCCTAGCCGTGGTTCATCGCGAGCAGGGCAGGAAATTCACAGCCCGCGATGAGCAGCTGCTGGAAGGCATCGCTGACTTCGCCGCTATTGCTATTCAAAACGCTAGAATTTACCAGTCAACCGATCAAGCGCTTCAGGAGCGGCTGCGCGAGCTTTCGGCTCTCAATGGGCTGACGCACGCGGTTTCTGCCACATTGGACCCCAAGCAGGTCTATATGGTCCTGGTTGAGCAGATCAACAAGAATTGGGATGTGGCTGCCATTTCCCTGTACTTGTTGGACGACGCCACCAATCAGATGATCCTTCACCATGCCCAGCAGCGGCAGGTCGGGTATCAATCAGTGAGCCTGGGTCAGGGGATAATCGGCCAGGTTGCCCAGAGTGGTAAATCATTTGTCAGCAACGATGTGTTGCGCCACCCCTCCTTTAATCCCGAGACTGATCGGTATGGGAACGCTGCTCCCGGATCCATGGCCTGTGTTTCATTGAGTGTCCTGGGCAAAGTGGTCGGAGTATTGGCCCTGTTTGACAAAGCTGACGGCACTTTCACGCCCAAAGATATGGAATTGCTCAATGATTTCGCCCGTCCGGTGGCGACCGCGGTTGAAAATGCCCGGCTCTATGTAGAAGCTGAACGGCAGCATGCCGCCATTTTGGCAACTGCGCGGACTTTTTCCCAGCCTCTGATCATTGTCGATGAGACGGGCAAGGTGGTGGTGGCTAATGCTGTCGGTCAGCAGCTTCTTCAACAGTACAAAGAGGAGCTGTTTGGCGGCATCAGGCAGAAGGTGGGCCGGACCACGGAATCCCATTTGGGCGACCGTACTTTCTTGACCACCATTGACCATCTTTCCGGTGTCGGCACCATCATCATCATGCAGGACATCACATACGTCGCCAGGCTGGAGAAGGACCGTTCCGAGTTTATGGAGGTCTTGTCCCATGATCTCCGAACCCCACTCAATTCGATTTTGGGGTGGGCCGATTTGCTGCAAGCTGAGATCAGTGCTGAGGAAAGAGAGCGATGTATCAGCAATCTTACCGCCTCTTCGCAAAGAATGATCACCTTGATCGAAAAGATACTTCAGACCGTCAATGAGTCCGACTCGGTGCAGATATTGGAGCAGAGTTGTGACATGAGCAAGATCGTCCAGACGGTCATCCAGGATGTGGAAGGCGCTGCCCGGTATAAATCAATCAGCGTGGGGTGGAACCCATCTGGCGAGCCGTACAAAATCTCGGCTGATGAAACCCGGCTGTATCACATGGTGCTCAATTTAGTGGATAATGCCATTAAGTATTCGCCGGTTGGCGCTCAGGTTGATATTCAGCTGGATTATTCTGAGTTTCTCTTGACGCTTACCGTTGCCGATGAGGGGCCCGGCATTCCTGAAGCTGAGATCCCCAATGTCTTCGACAGATTTTATCGTGGGGAGCAGGCGAAGTCGCACCCCGGCAGTGGATTAGGTCTTTCGGCAGTCAAAGTGATTGTCGATGCCCACGGCGGCCGGGTGGAAGTTGCCAACCGGCCCGATAGAGGGGCGATATTCAGTGTGAAATTGCCGGGGAGCCTACGCCTGGCAGAAGAAGGGTAGAGTGATGCTGGCTAAGGTAGTCAGCTGCGCAATTGTTGGCCTAGAAGCGGAAATAGTCGAAGTCGAAGTAGATATCAGCCGGGGGGCGCCTATCTTCAACCTGGTAGGTTTGCCTGATGCCGCGGTGCGTGAAAGCCGGGATCGGGTCTTCTCAGCGATTCGGAACAGCGGCCTCCAATTCCCATCCCAAAAGCGAATGACCGTCAATCTCGCCCCTGCAGACCTTCGCAAAGAAGGGCCTGCATACGACTTGCCAATCGCGGTAGGGATTCTGGCGGCCTCACAGCAGCTGTGGCCCGACAAACTGGAAGGAGCGATGTTCATCGGCGAGCTCTCTCTGGACGGCACCACCCGCCACACCAAAGGGATCTTGCCCATGACAGCGCTGGCCCGTACCATGGGCCTGGTGAGGGTCTTTGTCCCCAGCCAGGACGCCCCGGAAGCGGCCCTGCTGCCCGACGTGGACGTGATCCCGGTGGAAAATCTGGCCGCCCTGGTCGATCATCTCACCGGTTTGCACGACATTCCCCCATTTTCGGTAGACTTGAGCCATGCCTTTGATCAGGATCCGGTATACGCTGCCGATTTTGCCGACATTATGGGACAGGAGCACGTGAAGCGGGCCATGGAGATCGCCGCTGCTGGCGGGCACAATATCATCATGTCCGGTCCGCCCGGATCGGGAAAGACCTTGATCGCCAAATCATTGCCCAGCATTCTGCCCCGTATGACTGTTGACGAAGCGCTGGCGGTAACTAAGATCTACAGCGTTGCCGGCCTGCTGCCCAATGACACCCCTTTGATCCGAGAGCGCCCTTTCCGCTCGCCGCACCATACTATCAGCTACGCCGGTCTGGTCGGCGGCGGCGCCTGGCCAAGGCCCGGCGAGATTTCACTCTCTCATCGGGGGGTGTTGTTCCTGGATGAACTGCCTGAGTTCGGCGAACGGCTGATCGAAGTGCTGCGCCAGCCGCTGGAAGGGATGCCCCGGGAAGTCTCCATCTCCAGAGCTAGCGGTACCGTCACCTATCCGGCAAACTTCATGCTGGTAGCTGCCCAAAACCCCTGTCCCTGCGGTTACTTCGGCGATCCCACCCACGCCTGCAGCTGCTCCAATGCTATGGTCACCCGCTATCAGAAGAAGATCTCCGGCCCCTTGATGGATCGCATCGACCTTCATGTGGAGGTGCCCCGAGTCGACTTCGAGAAGCTGACAGCGGTCCATCGGGGAGAACCTTCCGCGGCTGTGCGGCAGCGGGTAGAAGCTGCCCGTGCCCGGCAGGCGGCCCGCTTCCAGGGAAACGGCCTGCTGTGCAATGCCGACATGGGTCCCAGCGAGGTTCGCCAGCTGTGTCCGCTGGAGGCCACCGGCAGCCGGCTGATGAAAAGCGCCATGGCCCAAATGGCTCTCAGC
>JAHEEY010000277.1:5377-6510 GCA_024640485.1 Chloroflexota bacterium
CTCAGCGCCCGCGCCTTCCATCAGGTGCTGAAGATTGGCCGCACCATCGCCGACCTGGCCGGCGACGAGAGCATCCAGCCGGTTCATCTGGCCGAGGCGCTACAGTACCGGCCGCGAGCGGGATGACCGCCGGGGTGTAACTCAGGACCCGTTTGGCCAGGCCCATTGGCGCCCCACCCAGTTTGGCTGGGCAATCCCGGCAAGAACCGCCGGCTCCCAGCTCCCATCGATATCTCCCGGAAAAAAAGAGAAGCCCGCCATTCGCGGCAGGCTTCTTTATCAAGAAAAACTCGGATAGCGCCGTATCGTTTACGGCCAAGGAATATACAGGGCAGAAGAGCCCATATTCAGTCCCAGGGAATTCAATCTCCGGGGCGCCGCAGCGGCTCAAAATGGCTGCGCTCTACTCTGTGTACCCTCTGCTGCCGTCTGCCGCTTCCGCTTCTCCCGACAAGAAACTTAGAAACTCACTGTGGGTGACCGGATGGGAGAACATCGGATAATCCTTCTCAATCGCGTTGCGGTGTTCCTCTTCACTGGTGGCGGCCACGCAATCGGTCAGGGTGTAGACGTTGAATCCTTTCTCATATGCCGTTCGCATCGAAGACTCCACGCAGCAGTTGGTCAGGAAACCGCCCAGGGCGACATTCTCGATGCCGCGTCCCCGCAAAATGAAATCGAGGTTGGTGCTGGCGAAAGCGCACAGCCCTCTCTTCCCTTCTACCACCAGGTCATCTTCCAACGGCTGCATTTCGTCAGCGAACGCTGCCCCCCAGCTGCCCTTCTTAAAGGAACTGGTGTCGACCACCCCTTTGAGGATGCCGTAGGGTTCATCGCCCAACTCTGGATACCCTTTGGCGAAAGTAATTGGGGCATGGATGATTGTTGCCCCCATTTCGCGCGCTTTGGCTACCGTTTCCTGGGCATTAGCCAGCATATTGCTGCTCTCCATCACACCCTTCACTGCGCCGTGCAATGAACCGCCTTCGGTCGCAAAATCGTTCTGGAACTCAATCATCACCACAGCGGTCTTTTTCGGATTCAGCATCGGATCTACTCCCTATTTGGAACAAAAGTGGGTAAATATGGAACGAGATCCATTATAGCATACCAAACTGGGCTGGGATGCAATT
>JAHEEY010000278.1 GCA_024640485.1 Chloroflexota bacterium
TGGTCGTATTGCTCACGGATCACGATCTGCTCTGCCGCAGCCGCCGCGACCTGTGCCTCTGCCGCTTTGATCCGGGAGTCAGGGATATCCAGAGCGGCTTCCCGTGCCGCCTCCGCCTGATTAATACCGGAAACGGCCACAGCAACTGCCGCTCTAGAAACTTCGATTTCCGCGGGACGAGGCGAAGCCTGCACCAAATCGAGCTGAGCAGCTGCCGCGTCCACCCCGCTCTGCGCCATGGTCAGTCCAGCCCGAGCGGCGCTCAAAGCGCCGTTTGCCGCAGCGACATTCGCTTCAGCCTGGGCCACATTCATACTGGCCTGGTCCAGGGCCAGCTCAAGGTCGGTTGATACCAGCCGGATCAATGGGTCGCCGGCTGACACAGTGTCACCTACTTCAATCATCAGCTGGGCGATCTCACCGGCTAGCTGCATCGACAGCCGGGCATAGCGGACTGGAACCAGCTGGCCTTCAGCGGAAATGACACCTGGGCCACTATCAACTGAAGGCTGAGCCGCGGCACTGATTTCGCGGTCAATGTCCTCACTCACCGGCGCCAGATACTGCTGGTAACCTCGATAGCCGACGGCGGCCAACGCGATGACACAGATACATCCCACAATCAATCGCTTCACACTCATTTCTCCATCCTAATCCAGCCAACAGCTGCTGGCAAAATCTTTGGTTCGAAATATCCAGGAGACCGGCGGTCTGTCGCGCTGGGAATCACCCCAGCCTGGCTCTGGCAGGTTTATTCGTGTTTGATCGCATCGATAATATTGACCTTGCTTGCCCGAACCGCCGGGTACCAGGCAGCCGTGAGCGCAACGGCAAATGCCGCCGCGAAGCTGAAAGCCATCGCCTGATACGGAAATTGGGAAACCAGGACAAATCCACCCATAGAGCGCAGGCCAATGACAAAAACATCGGCGAGCATCGCCCCAAAGCTGGCGCCAAGGATGCCGCCAATAAACCCGATAGTGGCAGCTTCTGCCATGATCATCCGCCTGACTTGGCCCTGCTCCATTCCCAGGCTTCTAAGCCCGCCTAATTCCCTGGTTCGCTCCATGACATTCATCAACATGGTATTTATGACCCCCAGGGCCGCAACCACCAGCCCAATCAAGGCCAATACATCAAACAGGCTGAATGCCTGGGCGCTTAATTCGGCAATCCTTTGCTCGAATTCCTGTTTGCTTTCTACAGTCAGCGACTTGGTGCGCCCGACCTCGTTTTCGATGATATCTGTCACCGCGACAGCGGAACTCCCCGGGCTGAGTTTGACGACAAAGGTGCTGACATCCCGAATGCCGAAGTATCGCTGCAGGTCTCGCCAGGAGCCAGTCACAGAGGTCGATTCGCCGCCCACGAAATCGATGATGATGGCGACGACTTCAAACCCCTTCCGTCCTCGCTTGGTTTCCAGGGTAACGATGTCACCGACGGATATGTCTTGCTTGATGGCGACATTGGCGCTGATCACCAGGGCGTCCCCTGCCGCCAACCTGGCTATCACGGTGCCTTGATCAGGCCCTTCCTGGATTCGCATCCCGTTTACCGCTAAGAATGTGGCTGGATCGATTGCTGTGAAAAGGGTGTACTCGTCTTCACCGCCAGGCAGAATCATGTTGGAAGCGGCATAGCGGATTCGGGTGACGGCGTCGACCCCTTCAATCGCCCTCAGCCGCGGCTCCAGATCGGTGTTCATGGCCATCGGCGACCTAACCAACAAGTCGCCGCCCAGAGCGGTATCGACCCATGCGTCCATATCCTTCTCAAAACTATCGGTCAATCCCTTGATTCCCACGACCATGCTGATACCGACCATTAATGAAGCCACAGTCAGGGTGGTACGCCCACTGGAGCGATTGACATTGCCGCTGCCCAGGCGCCCCTCGTTGCCGAAGAGCAAGAGGATTGCAGGACGCACGACCCGCTCCAGGCCGCCGGTTACCAGGGGAATGCACAGTGTCGCTCCCAGCATCATCACAAAAATGGTGTTGCTGCCTACTAGAAACATCATCCCAGGGCGCATGGGAACCTTGTAGAAGATCAAGTATGAGAGCAGCACCAACAAGGGGCCAAATTTCCATCCCAGGGCCACCCATCGTTTGCCGTCGGAACGCGCCTGAACCTGCAGCGCCTGGAGGGGCGAGGTACGGGACGCTTGCAGCGCCGGGATGGCAGCGGCAGCCAGGGTCACTGCTATCCCAATGAGCAGTGACTGCAGCAGATCTTGCGGCGCCGTTGAGATTTGCTGGATAGGCTGGCCGGTCAATGCCGCCACGGACTTCACCAGCCCCTTAGCCATCAATATTCCGGTTCCAACCCCCAATGCCGAGCCAAAGATCCCCAGCAGCAGCGCCTCGAAGATCACCATGGCCATGATTTGGCCCTTGGTGGTGCCGATGGATCGGAGCATGCCATTCTCACGGGTTCGCTCTACGACAGTCATGGCAAAGGCGTTGTAGATGAGGAATGAACCCACAAAGAGGCTGACGGCTCCGAAGAAATCAAGCCCTTGCTGGTAGCTGTGAAGGCTGTCCACCACCAGGCTTCCGCGGGACAGTGGATAGCTGACGTTGTATTCGTCCCCCAGCCGCTGGGCTAACGTCTGCCGCAGGTCCTCAAGGGCAGTGGTGTTTGAGCTGACAGAGGGCTCAGCCAAGATGTCAATCAGGGTGATCTCGCCGGCAGCGCTGAGCAGTTCCTGGGCTACTGACAATGGGACAATTCCAAGCACACCTTGATTAGCGACCCCAATCCCTTCTTTGGAAATCAGCCCGACCACCCGCAAAGAAACCTCTCCGGTTCCGGGGATGGCGATGCTGAAATCTTCTCCCAGCTCAACCCCTTTTTCTTCAGCATACTCGTCGACCAACAGCATGCTGTAGCTGCTCTCGTCTGGCAGCAGCAGCCGTCCGGCCTGCAGCGAATAGTCGTAAACCTGTTGGTCTTCCAGGATATTCCTCCCCATGAGCCAGAAGCTGCTTCCCGGCACCGGCAGCGCGCCAACCGTGAGCTGCTGCTCCCAATTCTCCATCTCATCTTGAGGCAGTGCCACCCCCACAACCGCGGGAACCGCCGCGGCAACACCGTCCATCCTCCTGACATCTTCCAGGATGTCCTGATCGAAGCGCTGCCCGTTGACGGCGGCATCAACAGTCAGATCTGACTTTCCCGAAGCCTCGTCGAAGAATTCGTTTATGGAGATGAGTGTACTGCGATTGGCAGCGTTGACAGCCACCATCGCGGCAACGCCAACCACAATCCCCAAGGCTGTCAAAATCGTGCGCACCCAACGTTGGCGAAGATTTCGCACCACCAGTATCAGCGGCGATTTGAATTGAATGTGTCCCGCTCGAAACATCGACCGATCCTGTTCACGATTGGGCCAGGTGCAGCGCCCTAGGCAACACCCGGCAGCTACAGCTCCAGCTCACGCATGACGCGCATAATCTGGCGAATATCTTCTTCATCACCACCCTCCTGTTCAACCGCCAGCCGCTGAACGATAAGCCCATCCTTGAGAAACACCACTGAATCCGCATAGCTGGCGGCTCTCGGATCATGGGTGACCATCACAATACTCTGGTTCAGCTCGGAAGCTGAGTGGCGCAGCAGCTCCAGAATGGCGGTACCCGACTTGGAATCAAGGTTACCGGTGGGCTCATCTGCCAAGACGATCTGGGGATCGTTGACAAAGGCGCGAGCAATGGCTACCCGCTGCTGCTGCCCGCCGCTTAGCTGATCCGGTTTGTGCTTCTTGCGATCTGCCAGGCCAACCAGTTCCATCAGTTGGCCGACCTTCTGCTGATAGGTGCCAGATTTCCTGCCATCTATCAGCAGCGGCAGGGCCACGTTCTCCTCCGCGGTCAACGTGGGAACCAGGTTGTAGAACTGAAAGATAAATCCCACGCTGCGCCGCCGTATAATGGTCACTTCTTTGTCAGACAGGTTGGAGATCCGCTGGCCTGAGAGCATGATTTCCCCTGAGGTCGGATCATCCAATCCGCCTAACAGGTGCAGCAGCGTACTCTTTCCGGAGCCGGAGGGGCCCATGATAGCCACGAACTCCCCCTTGTCGACTGCCAATGCCACATCTTTCAAGGCGTCCACAACGATTTCGCCCATGCGATACTGTTTTGAGACTAACTTCGCCTCTATTACACCCATCAAATCACCCCAATTTCCATCAGTTCTAATGCACCATCGCGCTGGCCATCTGTTTGGTTTGCTGCTGTGCTGATGGCGTATTATACTGAGACTGAAGTTCTTTAGGAAAAAGCTTGAAAGATTGACAACCTCCTGAGCAGTCGATATAATTCGAAGGCTGAGTTACTAGTGGGAAGTTACTTTACAGTTGGCTATCGTACAATTTACTAGAAGCTTAAATGTAACGGTTTGATACCTGAATTTTCAGGCTCATTCTGGTGAAGTTGACGTCAGTATTTGGCGAACAGCATTCCAGTAATAGCAACGAGACCGCTGCCAAAGGGTTTGATTTGAAATCTCGGCTGTGCCCTAGTAACTCTTAAGGCGCCGAGTTTTTTTTTGAAACCGTATCATCCTTATCGAGGGACTTATAAGTATGTCTGATGAAAATCAAAGCTCCTTGCAAGAGTTGCTCGACCAACATGATTATAATTTGCCCCAAGTAGGTGACATTCGCAAAGGCATCATTGTTGCCATCAATCAGCAGGATGTCATTGTCGATCTTGGCCTCAAACGTGATGGCATTGTGCCGCCGATTGATTTGAGCAAATTAGAACCAGAAGAGCGGGCTTCACTCAAAGTCAACGATGAGGTAGATGTTTACATCCTGAGCACGAATGATCCTGACAGCCTCCAGGTTTCAATCAACCTGGCGCGGTTGAACCAGGATTGGATTCGGGCTGAGGAGCTCATGAAAAGCAGCCAGATCTTTGAAGGCGAAGTCATCGGCTACAATAAGGGCGGCGCAATTGTGCCCTTTGGCCGGCTCCGGGGATTTGTCCCGGCATCGCATCTCAGCGATCTTACACCTGGCATGGGTGACAGAAAACGGCAGCAGCGATTGGCAAAACTGCGTACTTTGGAGCTTCCCCTGAAGGTAATCGAAGTCGATCGACGCCGGCGCCGTCTGGTATTCTCGCAGCGAGAAGCTCAGAAGGAATGGGAAGAAAAGCGGAAGGAAGAGCTTCTGCAGAACCTGAAGGAAGGGGATGAGATCAAAGGCCGGGTCAGCGGTCTGCGCGACTTTGGCGTATTTGTTGACCTTGGCGGTGCTGATGGCCTGGTTCATATTTCCGAATTAGCCTGGCATCGTATTGACCATCCCCGTGAAGTGGTCAAAGTTGGCGACGATATCGACGTCTGTGTCTTGAAGCTGGACCGTGAGGGACAGCGTATCAGCCTCAGCCGCAAACGGCTGCTGCCGAATCCCTGGGATACGGTAGCGGAAAGATATGAACTACATCAATTAGTTGAAGGTAAGATTACCCGAATCGTCGACTACGGATGTTTCGCTGAAGTCGAGCCTGGTATTGAAGGATTGCTCCACCTGTCCCAGATTTCACGCAATATGGTTGAGAATCCAAGCGAAGTCATCAATGAAGGCGAAACCCACCTTCTGCGCATTGTCAGCATTGACCCTGACAAACAGCGGATTGGGCTCAGCTTGAAAGCAGTCACCGTCAATGAGCAGATCGAATGGATGGCTCAGCGCGAGGTTGAATCGCAGAACGTGGCTGCAGAAGAAATGCTTGAACAGGAAATCGAAACTCCTGCTGTCGAGGACGCGGAACAGTTAGAAGCCGCGGACGATGGCGAAATCGATGCAGATGTTGTAGCCGCGGTCGAAGCGGCTGTAGCTGAAGAACCTACCAGCGAAGAGGAATAAACTCTTTAATATCCTGAAATAAGGAGGTGATTGAACTGCCACAGGTATCATTAATGCATAACGAAACTGACGAAAGTCTCTTGAAGCGGTTTCGTAAAAAGGTCGCAAAATCGGGTACAATGAGTGTTGTACGTCGGAAACGATGGCATGTTTCCAAAAGCGAATTGCGCCGAATTCAAAAGAAAAAGGCGATTCGTCGCCTAAAACGACGCCAAACGCATCGGCGCCGTTAAAGAGGAATATGTCTAAGAACGAGAAACTAGAGGTAGAAGGGACCGTTAAGGAGCTTTTGCCCAATACCCAGTTCACAGTTGAACTGGATAATGGACACAAAGTTTTGGCCTACTTGTCCGGTAGAATGCGGAAGTACTATATTCGCATCTTGCTGGGCGATCGCGTTCGTCTGGAAATGACTCCTTATGACATGAGTCGAGGACGGATAACTTATCGTTATCGACGCAATCGGGGCCCTAGAAGCTAACACCTTTCTGCGGTATTATTTGACGTTAGTTAAACGTAGAACGCCACAATCTTTGTGGCGTTTTTGCGTTTTCCCGGAAATGCTCGTTTGGTTTTTCAGCCCCAGCCGGTGTTGTTTCAGGATAACCGTTGGGAAATGTG
>JAHEEY010000010.1 GCA_024640485.1 Chloroflexota bacterium
CATTTTAAGGGTGCCATGATGACACCCAAAGGGGTCCGCGATGCCAACTGGCTCAGAGTTGATCTGGTCCCTCTATGGCTGTCAGGCATCGATACCACCCGGGTTAAGGATGAGATCCGGCCTAAGTTGGAGAAGTACCAGCGAGAAGCGGCTAAAGTTCTTTGGGAAGCGTTTCAAGACGGCCGATTGACCACGGAGCCAGCCTTTGACGATCTGCTGGCGACTGATTCACCCGCCGCCCAGGCTTACCGGATGGCGGCGGCGATCATGCAGATGGCCCGCCAGCAGCTGATGCTGGAATCCCAGCTAAAGAGCCATTCCCTGATGCTCACTGATTTCGAAAAACGGCTGGAGCAGGTGGAGTCGACCCTGGGCGATCCCGGGCATCATGTCAGCCCGGATCAGGCGATGCAGGTCAGCCAGGCGGTGAAGGCGATCGCCATGGTGATGTCCAAAGCCAGCGGCAGCAATCAATATGGCTCTGTTTACGGCGAGCTGTACCGCAAGTTTGGCATCACCAGCTATAAGATGCTGCCGGCGAACCGGTTTGATGAGGCGATGAAATTCCTGACTGATTGGCATCAAGATCTGGTGGGGGATGTGCCCTTCTGAGTTGGCTGATGCTAGGACGAGGTGAATAGTCCCGGGGCTTTCTTGAGCTGCGGTTCTTTGACAAGCGTTTGACGTAAGTTCGCGGGTGGGGCACTGATAACCCTTCTACCGCCAGCTGACAGCGAGGAGTTCTTCGATGAGCGAAACCATGCCGATTAAAAATGAACAACCGTTCGATTTCGTTGTGGTGGGTTCGGGGTTTGGCGGCAGCGTCTCCGCGATGAGGCTTTCTGAGAAGAAGTACAAGGTGCTGCTGCTGGAACGGGGCAAGCGGTTCCAGGCGGAAGATTTCCCCAAGAGCAACTGGAACCTCTTCAAATACCTGTGGCTGCCGGCCGCGCGATGTTTTGGGTTTATGGGGCTCAACTTATTCCAGGATGCCTTTATCCTCAACGGCAGCGGGGTAGGGGGCGGCAGCCTGGTCTACGCCAACACGCTGATTAAGCCAGGCACCGCTTTCTTTGAATCGGAGGAGTGGCGCCAGCTGGGAGATTGGGAAGCGGAGCTGACTCCTCATTATGAAACTGCCCGAAAAATGTTGGGGGTGACAGATAACCCAAAACTATGGCCCGCCGACCATGCCCTCCGGGAGATTGCCGTCGAGCTGGGACAGGAGAGCAGTTTCAAACCAACTCCGGTGGGCGTTTTCTTTGGCGAACCTGGCAAGACGGTGGCAGATCCATACTTCGACGGCCAAGGGCCTGAGCGGGCCGGCTGTATCCACTGCGGCGGCTGTATGGTCGGCTGCCAGCACAACGCCAAAAACACCCTCGACAAGAACTACCTGTATTTTGCGGAAAAGAATGGGGCGGAGATCCGGCCGGAATCCAATGTGATTGATATCCGCCCCCTGTACGGCCAACAGCCTGACGGCGCCCGATATGAGATCGTCTACGAACGGACCACCGATTGGCTTTCCAAGCGGCGCACCTCTGTGCGCAGCCGGAATGTGGTCATGTCAGCCGGGGTGTTGGGGACGCTTAATCTGCTGATGCGCTGTCGTGACGTCACCAAATCACTGCCCCAGCTTTCCAATCAGCTTGGGCAGCGCGTCTACACGAATAGCGAAGCGCTGTTGGGCTCTTCCGCCCGGCGAGGCGGCGTTGATTATTCCGAAGGGATTGCCATTACGTCCCATTTCTGGGTCGATGAGGTCACCAGTGTTGAGCCGGTACGCTATCCCCGGGGCTCCTCATTTATCCGCACCATCTCTTTGCCGTTGATCCCGATGGACGGCGGCTTCTGGAGCCGGATGGGGCGGTTTATCCGTGAGTTCGCCCGCCGCCCGTATGATTTCATCAAGGTGGCGATCTTGCCCGACTGGGCACGGGATACCACGATTCTGCTGGTGATGCAGACGGTGCAGAACCGGATGAGCTTTACACGGGGCCGGAGTCTGTTCACCTTTTTCCGAAAGGGGCTGGTCAGCAGCAGGGATAAAAATATCCCCATCCCCAATGTGATTGAAGCGGGGCGTTGGACGCTGGAGCGGTTTGCCCAGAAGACCAACGGCATCGCGGCGGCATCCATTCCCGATGTGCTGATGGATACGCCGACAACGGCACATATCATGGGAGGCTGCGGTATCGGCATTGATGAGCGGTCCGGTGTTGTTGACGTCAATCAGCAGCTCTTCAATTATCCCGGTATGTACGTGGTCGACGCGTCGGTGATTCCGGGCAATCTGGGGGTGAACCCCAGTTTGACCATCACAGCGATGAGCGAGCGGGCGATGAGCCAAATCCCGGCGGCGGATCCCACTGTGGAGATGCCCCGGATCTCCCCGCCGCCCGGATACCGTGCCGGCGAGCCGCTGGCCGCCGGGACGACGAAACTACCGTTTCTGATGTTAGCTTTGATTCCACTGGCGCTAGGCGTTAAGAAGTTATGGTCGCGACTATCATCGAGCAACAAAGAGAGCAAATGATGAACCAAAACGAAAACATGCTGCCGTTTATCAACCCCGGTACAGGGGAGCAGTTCGGCCAGGTGGCGAAGTCCACCCAGGCGGATGTTTCCGAGGCGCGCCAGACGCTGGGACATCGCTTCGATGCGTGGCACCAGACGCCTATTTCCGAGCGGGTGCGGATCATGCGCAAATTTCAGGCGATGCTTATCGACTCTTTGGATGAGATCACCGCGGTCATCACCCAGGATACCGGCAAAAGCCGCCAGGACAGCCTGATTGAGGTGATGCTGGTGGTAGACCGGATGAACCAGTATTCCCGTAAAGCGACCCACTGGATGGGCCGCCGGCGGATACCACCGGGCCTCTATTTCTTCAAACGATACTACACCCAGCCCCACCCATATGGTGTGGTGGCAATTATTTCCCCCTGGAATTACCCGTTCGAGCTGTCCGTGTCAGTCGTATGTGCCGCTCTGCTCGCCGGAAACACGGTTATGCTCAAGCCGTCTGAAGTGACTCCCGCCGTCGGCGCGTTGGTGGCAGATCTGTTCAGCCGCATCCCTGAACTGGCGCCCTATGTGCAGGTGCTCCATGGCGATGGGGCGGTGGGGGCGATGGTTGTGGATTCTCACCCGGATCTGGTGTTCCTGACCGGATCAACCGCGACGGCCCGAAAAATCTCAACGGCGCTCGCTCGGGAGATGATCCCCTTCGTCTGTGAGCTTGGTGGCAAAGATGCCATGATTGTCCTGGAGGATGCTGATATTCTGGCGGCAGCCAAATGGGGGGTCTGGGGGGCCAATTATCATGGCGGGCAAAGCTGTGTCAGCATCGAGAGGGCCTATGTCGTGGAATCGGCCTATAACCAGTTCGTGGCGGCGGTTGTCGCCGAAACGGAGAAGCTGCGTCTGGGCTATTCGGCAGAAATCGACAACGCGTACCATTTTGGCCCCATGACAGACCACCGGCAGATTGATATTGTCGAGGAGCATCTGAAAGAGGCTGTGGAACAAGGGGCCCGCATCGTGACTGGCGGGGAGCGAAATGGAGCTTACATACAGCCCACCGTGGTTGTGGACGCGGATCACAGCATGAAGCTGATTCGTGACGAAACCTTTGGCCCGGTGATGCCCATTATGAAGGTGAAGGATGAGGCGGAAGCGGTCCAGCTGGCTAACGACAGCCGGTACGGTTTGAGCGCTTCCGTCTGGAGTGGGGATCTTGGCCGGGCTGAACGCGTCGCTCATCAGCTGGAGGTCGGCTCCGTGAACATTAACGACACCATCTCTCACTACGCCGTGACGCAGCTGCCCTTCGGCGGCGTCAAGATGTCGGGCAACGCCCGTACCCATGGGCAGCAGGATATCCTGCAGTTCACTCAAATGAGATCTTACGCGCTGGGAAGGCCGCCCATGGCGCTGGATATCGCCACCAAGATGAGGGAACCCAACCATTATTGGCTGGGTTCGGCCATCATGCGCCTCGCTTTTGGGGTCACCCTAAAGCAGCGCGTTCAGCCGATCGCTGAGGCGATAGAATCATTGAATGTGGGGGAGATGAAGCCGAAAGCAGGCAAGGCGGCAGTCCTCTTTGGGGCCGTCGCCGCTCTAGGCGCGTTCTTATTCGGGCTGCTCCGTTCAGATAAGTAGCCCGAGAAGCGGTTGCTATAAGTGAGTACCCGTCAGTCTAGATAGAATCGATCCATCGTGGGATTGGTGTACGACCATTTGCACTGGCAGCCTTTGAGGTTGCAGGCAACGGCGGCGCTGCATTTGTGCCCAGTCACCCGATAACTTTCGGTATCAGGAATTGTCCCTGCCGGGTAGACACGCTGCTCTTTTAATTCTGCTTCGCCTTCAAATATGGGGCAGTACTGCTTTTTTACAGTAACCCATGTCATCTTCGCTTCTGACATATAACACTCCTAACGTGCGATCTGCACCAAAAACAAGATTAAGAACTGCGTCAAAGTTTCAGTGACAACTGTCGGATCTTTCAATCTTAGCATAAGATCTTCCAGTTTTGGGCAACAGTGCCGATTGTCATACGCTCAATTGACAAAACTCACCCCATTTTCATGCGCCAATGGGTGCTTTTGACATTATCCATGGCCTGGAAACGCCAGCTCTTCTGCCGGAATGAGCCGCCGCTATCATATCAGCAGGTGTACGCCACTGGGATCTGGGATTGGTTTTGCTCATGTGCCTATGAAGGTTTATGATTATGGGGTTGTCTGGCCACCCGTTGGCGTTCTTGCGGTTCCCGCGGAAGGGGATTGTGAATGACCGGCGGACGCCAGGAATTTCAAGAGAAGATTAACATCTACCGGCTCCGTGTTCGTTGATCTTTTCAGCTGCCTCACGCCGGACAACGTTGGGCGACCCTCACCAAGAAATGCCGCGGCATCTGAATTGAACTGCGCCATCATTGAATGGTGCGTCATCACGTGATATCGGTACAGATATTACCATCTTGTGCCGCCTGCTTGTGGAGAGGATCAATCCCCTCGTTGATGTAGATGACATATAGGTTGTTTTGAATGAAAAAAGCGAATAATCGTAATTTAGGGCTGTTGTTTGTGACCATGGTGGTGGTTATGCTGGGATTCGGCATGATCATCCCGATCATGCCCTTCTACATCGAAAAATTTGGAGCGGGCGGCAGTGCCATGGGGATGTTGATGGCCTCCTACGCGGCGATGCAGTTCATCTTTGCCCCCATGTGGGGCCGGCTGTCAGATCGGTACGGCCGTAAACCGATCCTGATGGTGGGTGTGCTGGGAAATGCCATTGCCAGCCTTCTCTTTGGCCTTTCCACCCAGCTGTGGATGCTCTTCTTCTCTCGGATTCTGGCGGGGATTCTCTCTTCCGCGACCTTGCCCACAGCGATGGCCTATATCGGCGACAGCACCTCTGATGAGGATCGCGGCGGCGGCATGGGCATCATTGGCGCTGCCATGGGGGTGGGCATGGTGCTTGGCCCCGGCTTTGCCGGCTGGTTGGCTACCTATTCACTCTCCTGGCCCTTTTTCATCGCTGCCGGACTCTCCCTGGCGACAATGGTCCTCATATACCTCATCCTGCCGGAATCGCTGTCTGCCGACAGCCGGGTCGAGGCGAAAGATCAAGGGAATTGGCTCTCCCAATTCAAGCTGATGGGCGCGGCGCTTCGCGGCCCCATCGGTTTTCTGCTGCTGCTGGCGTTCATACTGAGCTTCGGGTTGACTAATTTCGAGAGCATTTTCGGCCTTTACGTGCTGGATCGCTTCAGCTACGGCCCCCAGCAGGTGGGCACCATTCTAACAGTCGTCGGGGTGATCTCCGCCATCATTCAAGGCGGGTTGACCGGCCCATTGAGCCGTCGTTGGGGTGAATCGAATATCGTCAAAGGTTCTTTGCTGGGCAGTGTCATTGGATTTGCGCTGATGTTGACCGCGAATAACTTCGGCATGGTGATGCTGACCGTCTCTCTCTTTGTGATCAGCAACTCAATGCTTCGGCCGGTCATCGCCTCGCTGACATCGAAGCGGGCAGAGGGGGGTCAGGGCATGGCTATGGGGCTGAACAACTCATTCATGAGTTTGGGGCGTATCGCCGGCCCTTTGTGGGCTGGTTTTCTGCTGGACGTGGATCTCAACTACCCCTACGTCAGCGGCGCGGTGGTGATGCTGGTGGGCTTTATCTTCTGCATGCTCTGGTTGAATCAGGAGCCTGTTTCCGCGGGCGCAAGCGCGATTACCCGGGAATCGGCTGCCAGAACCCTGTAAAGACAACGGACAGCCTCGCTTATCGAGGCGCAAATCGTTTCAGCTAAAGCTTCTTCTCTGATGATTATTGGAGAGGAAGCTTTCTTTTTTGCAGTAAAAATTGTCGGTGTCTGTGGCGTCAGGTGGGGCCGAACCAGTACCAGTCCGGCAATCAGGCGAGCGCCTGTTTCATAATCGTCAGCACCAGCGGGCTGGATACCAGCGCCGACAACGGCCTCAGCAGCTTGGGGATGTACTCACTGATGGCGATCGCCGACGCGTCCGGTGCGATTTCGCTGAGGATGGTTCTGGCCAGTCCCTGCAGCTGGCTCATCAAATGGGCTTCATCCTCCGCGGTCAGCACCGGAGCGATTTTATTGGCGTTGGACTGTTTCCAGGGAATGACCCAGGTCTGGATCACCCGGATGGCTTCATCGACGCCGTGAAGATTCGCCAGGATCAGCGATTGGTCTTTCATCGTTTTTACTTCGTTGATGTACACTTTTCCACGGGTGGTGTGGCCCTGATAATCCTGACTGATATGCTGGATGTCGATGACTGCCTGCAGAAACGGGCTGATGACAGAGGCCATGTAGATGGGTGTGAACTGCTCCGGCAAGGCATAGTCACTGCGGATGTCTTTGATGTAAAAAATCCCGTCGGTGACACTCTCTTCGGAAGGGACGCAGGCCAGTAATCGCAGCTGACCCAATATCAGCCGGTCGTTGTTGTGCAGCTCGTATGGTTTTCCCGGGGCCAATCTAACCCGATTCAGCCAGGTGCCGTTGGTGCTGCCTAAATCGGCAACGGTATGCATGCCGTTGAGGTACGATATTTGGATATGCCGGCGGGAGACGCCCAGATCGAGCCCTCCGTAGCCGGTCAAATCTACAATGGGGATAGTGGAGCTTTCTACGTGACGTCCGACGATAACTTGGGGGGTATTGGGGATGACGATAGGTTCTGTCTGATCCATGACGAACAAGGCGATGCTATCGCTGGATCGTTTGGCAAGATACTCGGCGCAGCGGGCGCCGCTCAAAATCGCTTCTTCCGCCCCTTTGGCGATACGCTCCGTGGTAAGGGCGTCTGTGGAACTGACTATGAATTGAACTCCGCAGTAGGTACAATGGGTCGCATCCGCTTTATTCTTTCTCTGGCACAGAGGACAAAATATGGATACGGTCATGAATGTTCCTTCGAAATGATGGCCGACAGCGGGAGTCAAATGCTGTAAATATAAGTATTGTATAATCATATACAATCCATTCGCAAGAAATCGCATAAGAGAATAACCGAAATCGAGCCGGAAACGGAGTTCTGTCAAATATGCAGCCAACCAAACTATTCGCAGAACAGCCCGATCGTGGGGATCAGCTTGGTGATTACACGCTGCTGGAGCGCATAGGCCATGGGGGAGAGGGGACTGTGTGGTCGGCGTGGGACAATCGGCGACAGCGTGTTGTCGCCATTAAGGTTATGCCTGCTCAAAGCAACAGCGCGATGGTCGCGTCCCAGGTGTCTGCCGATTTTGAGAGGCAGGTCCATCTGTTGGCCAGTCTGGAACACCCCCATATCCTGCCCCTGTATGAGTTCGGCGGCACCGATGATTACTACTATCTGGTAATGCGCTACAGCTGTATCGGCTCCTTGTCGAACTTGTTGTTGGGCGGGCCGCTGCCACCGCCGGTGGCTCTCTCTATCATCGCCCAAATCAGCTCGGCGCTGGAATACCTTCACCGGCATTCTATCGTCCACCGGGATCTCAAGCCCAGCAACATCCTGCTTGACAGCCAACAACGGGTCTATCTTGCCGATTTCGGCATCGCCAAGCGGCTGATCGCAGAGACGGCCCCGCTGCATACCGGCAGAGGGACCGGCCCCTATGCGCCCTATGAGCAGCATATGCCCAACCTGATGACCCCCCAATCTGATATTTACAGCCTGGGGGTGATGATCTATGAGCTGTTTACCGGGCAGCTGCCCTGGGACAAGACCCGGGATCTAGCGGCGGCACAATTTGATGAAGGGCCGACGATTCCAGATCTGCACTTGCTCAATCCGGCGCTGCCGCCGGCCCTTTCAACGGTGCTTCGAAAGCTGACCGCCTTCGAGTGGGCCATGCGCCCTTCGTCTGCCAGCCACGCATTTGAACAGATTGTCGAAACATTCCCACCCGAACTGCAGCAGGTCGCCCTTAAACATCACCGGGTACTGCCGGAATTTGATGATGCCGGCCTGGCAAAGGAAGACGCCTACTATTTGGCGGGGATGTTCCTGCCCGATTGGCGTTCTGAGCAGGAGGCCTTTCCGGCGAGGTTAACGCATCTTGCCTACATCGATGCCGCTTACACCGAGGATGATGCGGCGCCGGTGGCATTGACCCCGGCCCAGCGTCTGTTTATGCTCCGGGGAGCCATCGTCTACGATTATCACCTGGATTATTGGTGGCAGACGGCCGATCCGAAGATGCGGCTGTCGGCGTGTGAGCATACCCTGGCTCATGAGAGTGATGACGCGATTACCCGAGCCTTGGCCCGGTTGGGCCGCGAATCGGCGTTTCCTGCTGCCGCGGATGATGTCTCAATGGCGACTTTGGACCGGCTGATCGATCTGGCTATGGGCGCCAAAGGGTGGAGCCTGAGGAATGATGCCGTCAAACTCCTAACCAGGGTTGTCCCCGAAGCTGCCGGCTGGCAGCCGGTAGGGATCAGCGAGAGTGGTGATGCCAAACTGGCGATGCTGGCAGGCAGCAGCAGCTCTCATGCCAAGCAAGCGGCTCAGCTCATCGGGCGGCTTCACAGCAAGCATGCCGTCAGCGCGTTGATCGAGGCACATGAATTAAGTAATGAGTCGGCCCAATTAGCGTCGATTCTGAGAGACATTCAGGCCACAGCGGGCAGTTTGCCCAGCTCCGTGCCCTTTAACCTGCGGCTGCAGGTTATCGCCGGTGTGATACGTGAACAGCTGCTGGAAGATAGGGAAGGGCTCTCCTGGTCACGATCCCTCATCGGGATGACCCTGGGATTGCTGGCAAGCCTGGCGATGATATTCGGGGTGTTTTCTGCTCTGGAATCGCAGATGCGGGATGTGCTGATGTCCCCTTACCCGACCAGCGACATCATCACCATTGTGGAAGTCAATGATGAATCATTAGCGCGGTACGGCCGATGGGACAGCTGGCCCCGATCCCTCCATGCTGAATTGGTTGACCGGCTGAGCGACGCTGGGGCCAAGGTTATCGCCTTCGATTTTATCTTTGATACCGACAGCGCCGAGGACGCTCTTCTGGTGGAGGCGATGGGAGAGGCCGGCAATGTGCTTTTACCGGTCTTGGGGCAGGGGGATGCTTTTCATGAAACCAACGGGTCTGTCAGATATGGGCTGGGTGTCTACCCCCACACGGCACTCTCCGCGGCGGCGGCGGCTATTGGGCACACCAATATCCTCCATGATGCGGATGGCTATGTGCGCCGGATTCCTACGGTCATCTCTGTTGAAGGAGATCGCTATCCGGGGCTGTCGCTAGCCGCCATCGAGCTGTTCTTGGGTGTAGATCCTGGTGAGGCCGCCGCCCAGGTCCCCGCATATCGTAAGGGTGCGGTCTCTTTTGCCGGACGAGAGATACCTGTTAGCGAGTATGGAGCGATGAGCATCTACTACGCCGGCCCGCCGGCAACGGATGAGCAGCGCACCTTCCGGACGGTCAGTTATCAGGATGTGATGGATCAGAAAGTCCCGACCGAATACTTTCGGGACAAAATCGTTCTGGTGGGGATGACCGCGACTGCTGAGCCGGACCGGTATCTTACGCCGGTAAGCCAGGGCCGGCCTATGTATGGTGTGGAGATACTGGCCAACGTGATCGAGTCGGTCTGGTCGGGCCGGTTCATCTTCCGTCCCGGTGAAGCTGCCCGGGGACTCATCCTGGTTCTGCTGGGTATCCTCACCGGGCTGATCTGCACCCGTCCCTGGTCGGGATTGATTTTCGCCAGCGCCCTGGCCTTCTTTTATTTTGTGTTGGTGGTATGGATATTTGAACTGAACGGCGTCATGTTGGATATCCTGTTTCCTTCCCTGACCATTGCCTTCAGCTATGCAACGGTTACCGCCTACCGGTATTCCATTGCTGTCCGCCGGCGTCATGAGATCATGCAGCTGTTCCAGGAGCGGGTTACCCCGGAGGTGGCTCAGGCGACAATCGAGGCGGTGAAGAAAGGGGAAATCAATCTCGAGGGACGGGTTCAAGATATTTCCGTGGTGATGGTAGATATTCGCGGCTATCAGGAATACGCGGAGCTTTATCAGCCAGAGGCGGTGCTGTTAGGTATCAACGAGCTGCGGAGCATGATGATTGAAACGGTCTTCAGCTTTGATGGGACGGTAGCTCAATATGAGGGGGACCAGCTGATGGCCATTTTCAACGCCCCGCTTCCTCAAACGGATCATGCCTGGCGGGCGGTTGAGACGGCGCTGATGCTCAAGGAGCAGATGGCAAGCCACCAGATGTCGCTGCCGGCAGATCATCCTCACCGGCTGTTGACTTTTGGCTTCTGCGCCTTCACCGGACGGGCGATCGTGGGCCATATGGGGCCCTCTCAGCGATACGCTTACAGCGCCATGGGCAGCGCCATCATCGCCGCTTCTCACCTGGCTAAATCGGCCAAATCTTCGCAGGTGATCATCGGGGACGCGACCTACGAGCGGGTAAAAGATTCGGTGATCATCAAGCCGCTGCCCCCGATACAGATCAAGGGAGATCCGAATCCGGTGCTGGCCTACAGCGCCGCCAAACGAAAAATAGTTGTTTAGGGCCCCCTTCTACGCAGTGGAATGGCATAACGGTTGTCATGATCAACACGCTTTGGCTGGTTTCCTTTAGGTTGTGATATGATGACTGGCAGAGTGAACCCTATTGAATACGATCAGTATCCACACTCCCGTGCAGCAGATGACCCGTAATTCGCAAGGATGCGCACAACCATATGCTGCTGCCGGCTGGAGATAAAAGCCCGTTGACACTTGCTTCAACTCTGATTAGAGAGCTCCGCCCCCGCCATTTGCTGTCCAGTGTGATGGCTGGAACTGTGGTCGGCTTGCTGGAAATAACCATCTCCATTTCCTTTGGCGCCTTAATTTTCGCCGGCGATCTATCCGCTTTCCTGACTAATGGCATCGGACTTGGGCTGATTGGCGGTGCCATCACCGGCGCGATAGTCGCTCTCTTCAGCACCACCCCAGGCACGCTCGGCGGCAGCCAAGATATACCGGCGGCTGTTATGTCCGTCGTTGCCGCAGGTATTGCCGGCGCCCTCTCTTTCTCTACTTCCGGCGAGGTATCATTCGCTACTGTGGCCATCGCCATCGCCCTGACTACCTCACTCACCGGGCTATTCTTCTTTCTCCTGGGCACCTTTGAGCTAGGTAATCTGGTCCGCTTTTTGCCTTACCCGGTCATCGGTGGTTTTCTTGCCGGAACGGGTTGGTTGCTGGTGACCGGAGCGATAGGCTTGATGGCGGATATCACCCCTAGCTTGGATAACGTCGGGCTGCTGTTTCAATCCGACGTTATCCTACTGTGGATGCCCGGGCTGCTCTTTGCCGTTGTTCTGCTCACTATCATGGAGCGCTTCGACCAGGACATGCTCTTCCCGGGTATGATCGTTGGCGCTGTGGCCCTCTTTTATCTAGTCGCCTGGATAGGAGGAAACACCAGGGGGCAGCTGAGCAGCCAGGGCTTGTTGATGGGCCCCTTTCCTGACGAAAGCATGTGGCAAGCTATGCCGTGGACAGAGCTTCGTCAGGTGGATTGGGCTGCCATTGGCAGCCAACTGCCCAATATAGCGGCGCTGGTCTTGCTCTCTACCGTCGCGCTCCTGCTGAATGCTACCGGCCTGGAAGTGGCTGCAAAACAGGACATTTCTCTGAATCGAGAGCTGCGAGCGTCCGGATTGGCCAACCTGGTTGCTGGGGCCGCTGGCGGCTTTGTTGGCTACCAGCAGCTCGGACTCTCAGCTCTCAGCATCAGGCTCGGCGCCGGTGCCCGCCTGGTCGGGCTCATTTCTACGGCGTTTTGCCTCGCAGCCCTGACCGCTGGAGCCGCCTTTCTCTCCCTGTTCCCCAAAATGGTGGTTGGCGGTCTGCTTCTCTTCCTGGGCCTGGAGTTTCTCAAGGCGTGGGTTTATGACGCATGGTTCCGTTTACCCCGCGTTGAGTACGTTGTAATCTTATTTATCCTGTTGGTGATTGGCCTGGTTGGATTCCTGGAGGGCGTTGCCGTCGGCGTGGTCACTGCGATAATCCTGTTTGTCGTCGCCTACAGCCGCATTGAAGTTGTTCGCCACGAGATGTCTGGCAAGCATGCTTCCAGCCGAAAGACGCGAAGCGCGGTTCAGCGTCAGTTCTTGATTGCCGAAGGCCATCAGATATACATCCTGCGTTTGCAGGGATTTATCTTCTTCGGCACCTCCGACCGGCTGTTGAATGTGATTCGCAGGCGCATGAAAGAGGCCGGCGGATCCATGGTGCGGTTTGTACTCCTCGATTTTCGCCGGGTTACCGGTCTCGACTCGTCTGGCATGCTCAGTCTGATTAAGCTGCAGGAGGTTGTGGCTGCCCAAGGCGGGGTGCTGTTCATCGTTGATGCTGCCGAGGAAATCTGTCTGCAGCTGGAGAAAGGGGGACTTTCAAATGGCGGCGCGTTACGATTTTGCGGCCAGTTTGATGAGGCCCTGGAGTGGTGTGAGAATCGGCTTCTGGAATGGTTGGGCCAACCGTTGACGCCTGTACCTCAACCCCTGATGCAGCAGCTGTCGGCGATCTTGCCTGAAGCAGTCGGCCTGGAACGGCTGTTGACCTATTTAGAGCGTGTCGAAGCCGCCGCCGGTGAACATCTGATCGTCCAGGGGGAGGAACCGGAAAGCCTATATCTCATCGAGTCGGGGCAGGTGACTGCCCGGCTTGAGCATCCGGGGCGGGAGCCGTTACGTCTGGAAACCGTTGGCAGCGGTCATGTGGTGGGAGAACTCGGCTTCTACACCGGGAAAAAACGCACCGCATCGGTGGTCACCGATGTGCCCAGCGTCCTCTACCGGCTCAGAAGACAGGACCTGGCGCGCATCGAGCAAGAGAACCCGGCGGCCGCTTCGGCCCTGCATCAACTCATGGTTCAGCTGCTCTCTTACCGTGTGACCCACCTGGTGGAGACGGTCAAGGTGCTCGAACAGTAAGCCTCACTCGCTGCTGTCAGCTGGAGAGCCGCCGTTTGCCGGAGAAACAAAAAAAGGGCTGCAGCTGAATAAATCGCTGCAGCCCTTTGCGGTTACTTGTCCTTCTTACCCCCGCCGTTATTGTCCCCGCCGTTGTTGCCGTTGTTGCCGCCGCCGCCGGTTGGCGGCTTGCCAGGCACCTGCATGGTGTCGCCTTCACCTTGTCCTGGCGGTGTACCACCTTGTCCTGGCGGCAGCGCGCCACCTTCCGGCGGTTTTCCAGGGACCGTCTTGTCCGGCCGGTCCTTGGGATTATCACCATCCCAGTCTGTGGTAGCCGTTGGCGTCCAGCTCTGAGGGTCTGTTTTACTGGCCGTCTTGATGGGTAGATCCTGACCATATGGATCAGGCCGGTCATCGACGTAAGTGGGTACATGAAGGGTGAAGACGGCCGGGGCTTCTGCCTCAACCGGCAGCGTTTCTTCTTCGGGATCTTCTACAGTTTCTGGCTCCGCGGCCGTTGGCTCAGAGGCTATCTCCGCTGCTGCGGTTTGGCTGGCCGCGGTTATTTCTTCACCCTGGGGGTGAACCATCAGCGGCTGGCCGACGACAGCGGTCAGCTCTGTTCCGGCAGGCAGTTCGGCACCTTGATTTCCCATTTCGATGAAGACCAACCCCTTGTCACAGGAGAAGTAGCTGGTGATCTCATCGATCACTTCCACCGTAAATATCGTGCCTCGGACCGAAGCGGCCGAAGAAGGGGTGCTGATTCTGAAGGTGTCGCCGACGCCCAACAGCCGGATGACCCGGCTGACCGTCTTGCCGGCCAGCATATGGAGCTGTACCCGGTAGGAATCCCGGTTGGTGTACAGTTCCGATACCTGTATGGTACTGTTTTCAAATAGATCCACGGTGCTGCCGTCATACAGCCGCAGCTGCGCCCGGGCGCCAGCAGCTAGCGAAATCTCATCGCCGGTATTGACCACCACGATATCGCCAGCGGATATCAATTTCTTGTTGCTGGGAGTTGAGGTGGCCATGCCTCGCTCGGAGATGGTCGCTTTTCCCTGGGAAAGTACCAGCGTGGCTTCCGCATGCCGCGGCTGGGCAAAGGCAACTGCCGAGACCACTAGAATGACGATGAGGGCAAAGCCGAGACGCCAGGTCCGCTTCCCGAAGATGCCGTTGGAAGCTGATTTGAGCTGCTGCCAGCGCTGGCCTAAGGTCACGTTCGCCGGCGTTATCTCTCCCTGCTGGAGGAATTCCTGAAGGAGATGTGTGTTCATGCCCACATACGTGGCGATTCGGTGGGCATCTTTTGAAAAGGATGATGGTCGGGGAATGCGGCATAAGGCCAGTTTGGCCAATTTCATTGAGTCGATGCGCAGTTCTGCGGCGATCTCAGCCCAACTGTATCCTGACTTTTCTTTATACTGGTGTATGGTGGAAGCGAGAAGCGTTGGGTCGCCGCTGGCTGCTTGTGCCATCTTGACTAATGGTTGATTCATTTCAACCTCACCTTCCGAATGATTTAATCAGCCAGCTTCTGGATAAACAGAATAATGCAAAGCCGGCTGTACTGCTCTCTTATAGTACCGACGCCGGTGCCGAAGTTCGACATCCAGTTTAATCATTCGCGGTCGATGCGCTGTCCGAAGCGGCGCAGCTTCTTGTTGAGACGGTCTTTGGCACGTTTGACCTCTTTACGCTGCGAGGCATCATCGTCATCGGTGAAGCCGAGTAATTCGGCGTAGGGCCTGCTCTCCCGGACCCCTTCCATCATCAAGAACATCATCTGCTTCTCTTCTTCATCCAGCTCGGCGTCCAGCAGCTCCAGTATCTCCTGAAACGAAAGGTCGGTGTGTTCATGAAGCCATTCGTCGAATGCGATATGCTCATTCAAGGTGTCGTCGCCCGGCAGACGCAGGAGGGTGGTGGGATCGTCCAGGCTGGTTATCCGCTGGCTGTGGCGGCGATGCTTGTCAATGGCATTCATCATGTCGTAGCGGGCGGCCATGCGCAGAAAGGCGAGGAGAGAGAGTTTCTTGGGATTGAATTGGGCCGGACGCCGCTGGTAGCTCAGCAGGCAGTCGATGGCCGTCTGTTCCTGCTGGTGACTGCTCTGCTGCGGGAACTGGGCACGCAGGAACAAGACAAGATGATCCAGCGCTTTTTCACAAAGCTCCGCGAAGGCGATGGGATCTTCTTGCACTATCCGTTGGTGCAGTTGCGCCTGTTGTTCCCGAGATGGTTCAGAGTGGGCCATATTTGATAAATTGGATACTGCCAGTAAAGAGTCATGTACTTCTGATCCGCTGGCGACGTCTGCCGCTGTTCTTGGAGGCGCGTCCCTTCTCGTTTCCAGAACAGACGCTGACTGTCGACGCGATCTCCGCAATTGTAATCTACTTCTATTTAATATGCCCCCAGCTGGCGTAAACGGTCGTCACTGATGCCGAAGTGATGGGCCAGTTCATGGATAACGGTGTGGCGGACCAACTGCCGGATCTCCTGGAGGTCGGCGCCGACCCTGGCCTCAATAGGGCCCTGGTACAAGGTGATGGTGTCCGGGGGGACCAGGCTGTAGCCATGGGTCCGCTTGGTCAACGGGATGCCGCTGTACAGCCCTAATAAACTATGGCCAGGGGGCACCTTGGCCCGGTGCAGGTCTGCCGCGGAAGGCCACGACTTGAGGAGCAGTTCGACATTGCTCATCTTTTCCTGGAAGTAGGGCGGCAGGCCGTCCATCGCTTCGGCGACCATCTGTTCAAATTGCGGCTGAGATAGCATCAAGCTCCTATCAGATCAATAACTAAAAGAACTGCCGCCGATGAATTCGCGCAAGACCGAATCACCCGGAATGGGGGAATCATCTGATACCGGCAGGATCGGTTCTAACATCTGCCGGATGCGCGACGCTCGTTCGTAGGCATCTTCCCGGAGGGGGTCATCTTTGTACTGCTGGTCCCATTTGACAAAGGAGTCGAAGAGCCGCGCTCTGTAGAGGGGGAGTTCATAAGGCATGCCGCTGTTGATGACGTAATCGGTGCTGCCGATATAAGGAATGATATTGCGCAGCTCGCTGGCCCGAACATAATGCCAATGCTCCAGTGTCGCCTGCGGTTGGTACGCTCTGTGGGCGGCGTCTCGCAGCATGCGGCGGATCAGGCGAATATCGGTCCAGCGCAGATAGTGACCGTCATGCCCTTTCATCTGCAGCAGCGGTTCCAGATACAGCTTGAATTTCTTGCTGTCTGGCGTGTCTTCGCTCATCTTGGGGTAGAGGCCGTGGAGGCTGTCGATAAGCAGGATATCTCCCTTCTCTAGTTTCAGGGGGGTATGGTTCAGGTGCCGTTTACCTTCCTTGAAATCGTAATAGGGGATGATGACTTCTTTCCCTTCGCTCAGCTGGACCAGATGCTGGTTGATAAGGGGCAGGTCCAAAGCCTGGGGGGTCTCGAAGTCATAATCCCCAAATTCGTCCTTGGGATGCATCTCCAAGTCGAAGAAGTAGTTATCGACATTCAGGGTGACAAACCGCAAGCCACGCCGGTTCAGCCGCTGTTCCAGTTTGATGGTGCTGGTCGTCTTGCCGGAAGACGAGGGGCCGCTGATGATCACCATTTTCAGCTGGTCTGACCTCTCGGCGATAAGCTCAGCGGCAACACTGACATCATCTTCGTAAGCTGCTTCTGATTCGTGGACAATTTGGGGGAATTCACCGGCTCGAATACGGCGGTTAAGGTGTTCAACGGTATGCAGATCGTGGGAGATGGCCCAGTCGAGCACTCGCCAGATTTTAGACCAGGGGATATTTCCTGAGGGCCGGGAGGCATGCTTGGAATCGGCCTTGCGGCGCCGGGTGCTCTCTTCACGGTAGAGGATATACCCTTTGGCGACGGTGGCGTGGCCGTTTTCGATCAACACCTTTTCCACGATGTCCTGGATTTCCTCGATATGGGGGGTATGGCCTTCCGGCGTGGTTTCCTTGAGGATGCGGACAACCTGCTCGGTCAGCATCTCCGCTTGCTGCCGGTTCCGGCCGCCAGCAGCTACTGCCGCCCGGTAGATGGCATTCAATATGCGGTCAGGGTTAAAGGGGACAATGGCGCCGCTGCGCTTGACGACATGGGTGATTTCATTCATCTTTGCCGAATCCTCTTGTGATACACGCTTGTTCAATGGCAGGGCAGGGCAGTAACCGGGAGCGACCGATGGTTTGGTGGGGGTGCGGTGAGGGGCGCTCTAATTCGCATAGTAATGTTTCGCGAACAGCTGAATCAGCTACCTTGACTCGCCGGCAGCGAACAATCAATTATCGTCATTTGCCTGAACCATACAAATTTGAACAGATCAAGTCAAGTCCTGGCACAAATCCCGGCTTTAATGCAAAACGCCCAGAAATAATGCCCTAACGGCATTATTTCTGGGCGACCAGGCAGCCGGCGAGATCGAAATCTCATTCCCGGCGGGCAGTTTGCTGAAGCTGAATGCGTTCGCTGATCGTCAATCCAGAGCGACTGCTTCGTCGCTCCATTCGTGTCTTACCACCATGCGGAAGATATCCGACTCGGTGATGATGCCTACCACCTGGCCGCTCTTGTCGACTACTGGCAGGCCGCTGACCTTGTTGTCAAGCATCATGCGGGATGCTTCGCCAATGGTTGCAGTTGGTTCGATGGTCACCGGATCTCGGGTCATGATCTTCTTGACTGTCAGTTTCGACAACAAGTAGTTCAGTTCCCAAACAGAGAGGCTGGTGGCCTTTGAGGGCTCGGCGCCGCGGACATCTCCAAGCGTGATAATCCCGATCAGCCGGCCATCTTTCTTGACCACCGGCAGCCGGCGAATATTGTTTTTGGTCATCATCTTGTGTGCCACGGGTAGGGTGGTTTCCGGTCTTACCGAGACGACTTGAGTGCTCATCCAATCTTTGACTAGTTCTTTTTTCATTGCGTTGACTCCCTGTATTGTTGATGTAACAAATACAATCAGCATTCTACCATCTGGGAGGAGGTGGTTTCTAGTAACGAAAGTCATTGTTACCCAATGACTTTATCCACATTGCGTTCTCGAGAGCCCTATTTCCAGCGAGATCTGCCGGCTTGATGTTGGAGTTTCTTCATATTTCCCACATAATTTCTTAACTGCCGCTTCAAACTGACCGTTTATACTGGGCATTCTGAACAATGATCTAAAGAGCGAGAAATGACGGCTGATTATCCTGCAGTTGGCAATCGTCCGGATATCGATTTTCCCGCATAGGCGCAGCCTGCCGAGGTTTCCATGGCAAAGACAATACTACTGGTAGATGATGAAGAGCGGTTGATCTCCCTGGTCAAAGCGTATATGGCCCAGGAAGGGTTTCGGGTGGTGACGGCGTCCGACGGCCGGCAGGCGCTCTTCGTGGCCCGGCAGGAAAAGCCTGACTTGATCATTCTGGACCTTATGATGCCGGAGATGGATGGGTATGAGTTCATGCGGGAACACCGCAAGGAACGGGAAACCCCCATCATCATGCTCACCGCCAAAATCGAAGAAAACGACAAGATCCTGGGGCTGGAACTGGGCGCCGACGATTACATTACCAAGCCGTTCAGCCCGCGGGAATTGATGGCCAGGGTGCGGGCCGTACTGCGGCGCGCCGGAAAAGCGACGCCCGAAGCCGATGTGCTCCGGGTAGCTGGGGTAATGCTGGATCGGGACAGTCATCTGGTGCAGGTCAGAGAGGCCGTGGTTGATCTGACCCCGTCAGAATTTGATCTGCTGGCAGCGATGATGGCTTCCCCAGGTCGAACCTTCTCCCGCTTTGATCTGCTTGACCGTATCCAGGGGGTGGCGTACGAAGGGTATGAGCGGACGGTAGACGTTCATATCAAGAACCTGCGTGCAAAGCTGGAGGATAACCCGCGAAAGCCTCGCTACATTGAAACGGTATACGGCGTTGGCTACCGGTTCGCCCGGGAATAGGGGAAGACGACATGCGATCACTCTCATTCAAGCTAATCATCTCATTTCTGGTGGTCAGCCTGGTCGGCACCTTGCTGGTGGCAGTGCTGGCGGGGCAGGCCACCGCGGATGAGTTCGGTCAATTTGTTTTCGATCGGGATCTGGAATCGTTGGCCTCTCAGGCAGGCGAATATTACCAGATTCACGGCCATTGGGGTGGCGCTGATGAGGTGCGCTGGCAGGGCACCCGATCCATGATGCCTGGCGGAATGAATCAGGGTTCGGGGCGAGGTATGGGCCCTGGCGGGATGATGGCAATTGCTGATGTCAACGGTGTGGTGGTGCTCAGCGGCGCCGGTCACCGGGTCGGCGAAAAATTAGCGCCGGTGGAGATCGCCCAAGGAAAAGCTATCGAAAGCGAGGGCGAGTTCGTGGGGACTGTCTACGTCCGACCGATTTCATTCCGGCCCAGCCTGGCGGAAGAGGCATTTTTAGCCAGGGTGAACCGAATATTGCTTCTGGCGACGGTGATCGCTACCGGCGTCGCCCTTGTCCTGGGTGTGCTCATCGCCAGAGCGTTGACCCAGCCGCTGCGAGAGCTGACCGTGGCTACCCGGGCGGTGGCTGCCGGCGATCTGGCGCAGCAGGTGGCGGTCCGCTCCCAGGATGAGTTGGGCGAGCTGGCCCATTCTTTCAATCAGATGAGCGCGGATTTGGTCCGCGCCCGGGATACCCGCCGGCAGATGACCGCTGATATCGCCCACGAACTGCGCACCCCCCTCAGTATCATCTTGGGCCATGCTGAAGCGCTGCATGATGGGGTGCTGCCGCCCACTCAGGAGACTTTCTATATCATTCACGATGAGGCCCAGCGGCTGAACCGGCAGATTGAGGATCTGCGGACATTGACCTTGGCCGATGCCGGCGAGCTCTCTTTGACCCGGCGGCTGTCGGCACCCGGCGCGATGTTGGAGCGGGCCGCCGCGGCCCATGCTCCGCACGCGGCACAAAAGGGAATTTCTCTAGAGCTGGATGTGGCCCCTGATCTGCCGGAGATCGATGTTGATCCCGACCGGATGGCCCAGGTGATCTCCAATCTGCTGGATAACGCTCTGCGGTATACGCCGTCCGGGCAGCGGGTCCGCCTGTCGGCCCTCAAGGGGGAGAAGACGGTGCGGCTGGTGATCCAGGACAGCGGCCCCGGCATCGCCGCCGAACAGCTGGGACGGATATTCGATCGCTTTTACCGGGCCGATAAATCCCGCCAGCGCGATGAAGGGGGCTCCGGATTGGGGTTGGCCATCGCCAAATCCCTGGTCCTTCGGCACCAGGGACAGATCTGGGCCGAAAGCCAGCCGGGGCAGGGGAGTGCCTTCATTGTGGAGCTGCCGGCCGCCGGCGGTTAGGCGGCATCGGCCTGGCCCTCATCGTTTCCTGCTAGGCTGAGTGGAATTGCCCCCTGGTGCCGGCTGAGGTTATCATCATGTTCCTGCTGGCCGAGTTCTGCAGCCGGCCATATTATTCCCGCTATCCAACCGGGGTGATGTTAGAGGAGCCTCATGATGAGCCTTATCCTGGACACGTTGAGACAGATTGACCCCAATGTCTTTGAACGACTGCACGCGAATATCAATGAGGACCGCCTCTACCGGTATCTGAAACCTATTGCTGACACCCATGCCCCGACGCAAACAGTACGGCTGACCCGGGCGGCGGTCCTGGAAGATCTGCTGCGGGAGGACGGCCTGCTGGATCATCCCAACTTGGAGTTTGACCGCGACTTCAAACGGACCGGCAACACGGTCATCCGTATCGGCAAGAACCCGTACCAGAAGCAAGCCTGGCTTCTGGGGCACCTGGACCAGATCAGCTACCTGGTGGAGCCGGGCGTCGACGGACGGTACCCGCTGACCCCTATCTGCTATCATCTGATGGAGCCAGGCCGCCGCCCGGCAGTTGCCCTGGCGTACGATATCGCCAGCCGGCAGTATCAGCTGGCCTCTCGAGGGGAGATCTATGTGGCCGCCGATGATCGCCAACCCTATTTCCTGCCCAGCGGGACGTCCGCACTGCGCCCGGGGATGCGAGTCTGCTTTGACAGCCGGCTGAGCTGGGACCGGGGGAGCGGTGAAGTGAGGGGCAGCCTGGATGATGCCGCTGCCGCCGCGTCGCTGATCATGGCGGCGATTTTTCTGGCCGATTATGACGTCGAGGTGATGGTGGGTCTCACCGATGAGGAAGAGGGGCGGGGCGGATCGGGCACCCAATCTTTCTGCCGGGGCGGGGCCCGGCTGCTGCGCTACTTCGAGCAGCCGGAGCTGGTCATCGGTAGTGATATCCACGAGGCCCAGGAGATGTACGGCGGCGGCGGGCCGGAGCGGTTCAAGCCCGGCGACGGCGCCAGCTTCAGTGAAAAATCATCAGCCGGCGTGGGCGAAATCACCCCGCCGCATCTTTACGAACTGCAGCGGCAGCTGTCGTTGGAACTGGATTCGGTTGGCATCCAGCTGCGGGAAAACCTGGGCGGCTATGTCAGCCGGACGGAAACTGTCAACGCCATCCTGCGCACCCCTAATGTGGCCCTGCTGGGCTTCCTAGGCGCCAACCGCCATTTCCAGGGGGATGTTGAATCCGCCAATATCCGCGATCTGGTCAATCTGGCCAAAGCGATCGTCTGCTACACCCTGTTGATCAAGACGCCGATCTGGTAATGGGCGGCAGCAGTTCTAAGGAACAAAAAAAGGAGGCTTTTGAGTTTGTGTCTCAAAAGCCTCCTTTGTATTTCTTGAATTGTCGAACCGCTTATTCCAGTTCGTACCGTTCTATCGCTTCGTCCAAAATACGGTTCACCAGCTTCTCGTAGCTCCAGCCGCCGGCCCGGGCCTCGATGCACAGATCGGAGTACCCAGGATTTAAACCAGGCAGCGGGTTGATCTCCAGGATGTACGGCTTGTCATTGTCATTGCGGTCCAGCCGGAAATCGACCCGGGCCACATCCTGACAGCCGGTAACGCGGAAGGTGGCGGCGGTCAGCCAGTTCAACTCCTCTACTGTCTCTTCCGACAGCGGTGCCGGGCACAAGTAGTGGAAGACATCGGCCATTTCGACTTTGATCTTGCTGGTGTAGACACCCTTTTCTTCTTCCGGGTATCGGCTCATGTCGACTTCCAAAGGCGGGAAGAAGTGGAGCCCTTTTTGAACCCGGGGAGCCTCGTCATCTTCCGGCAGCCGCCAGGCGACCGGGCTGGTGAGGTTGCCCACCACGCCTACGGTGACTTCACGCCCTTCGATGAACCGTTCCACCAGCACCGGTTGGTCATACCGCTCGAACATGATACGCAGCTGGCTGCGCAGCTGGGCCTCATCGTTGACGATCGACTCCGCTGTGACGCCCATGCCGGTGCCTTCCCGGCTAGGTTTCACGAACAAGGGGAAACGCATATCCGGATCCAACTCTTCCTTGATCCGTTCAAAAACCTGGAAAGGAGGGGTCGGCAGGCTGTGATAAGCCAGGACCCGCTTGGTCATCGGCTTGTCCAGGGATAGGGCCAGGGTCAATACTTTGGAGCCGGTGTAGGGTATCCGAAGCATTTCCAGAATCGAGGGCACCTGGGATTCCCGGGAATCACCGAAATGTCCTTCGCTGATGTTGAAGCAGATATCTGGCTTCACTTCGCGAAGATGCTCTACCAGGTCTGGATTGCCTTCCAGATAAATCACCTCATGGCCGGCAGATCGCAGAGCATTGGCGATGGCATCCGTTGTTTTCTCGGAATCGAGATCATCCCATAGATCTGGCGATATGCCAGGCCAAGTAGGCGCATTCTTTTTCAGGTTTGCCAAAAGGGCAACGCGCATGATTCGTTAATCCTTTGTTTTTTGGAAACAGTATACAAGAAAAACAGGGCTCACTTCCAGCTTTTCGCAGAAGTGGGATTTTGAAGGCGGGGAAGTATAACAATTACATCGCGAAATGCTACAAATTGATATGACTAATTTCCGCTGGCTGGGTCGGGGTGAGCCGGGTATTTGGGGAACTCATTGCGTCTGATTATTGACAAGCACAGACAAAAAAAGGAGGCTGCCCGGCAGCCTCCTCTAAAGGAACAAATATAGATGATTCGCTTGCATTCCACCGGCCAGCGGCCGCGGCATAACTACCGCTCGACGCGCTTGTAAGCCGCCAGGCTGATCATGACCAGCAGGGCGCCAGCCAGGAACAGGATGAAGAGGGTGGAGCCGCTGTTGGCAGCGCCGGATTCGG
>JAHEEY010000279.1 GCA_024640485.1 Chloroflexota bacterium
CTTCAATGATGTTACTTTCACCGCCGAAATCATAGTCCCACACGCGGTCGAAGATAATCTCCCGAGTCAGGACTTGGCGAGGATGAGCCATGAACAGCTCCAGCAGCTCATATTCTTTGGCTGTCAGATCAAAAGTGATGCCAGCGCGACGGCCTTGCCGTGTTCCAGTATCCAACTCTAGATCCGCGAAACGATAGACCTGCGGTTTTGTGGGTTGCACCCGACGAAGAAGCGCCCGAACGCGGGCTACAAGTTCGTCGAAGGCAAATGGTTTGACCAGATAATCATCAGCGCCTGCATCCAGACCTTTGACCCGATCTTCAATCGTTTCCTTCGCTGTCAACATCAATATCGGTACATCACTTGCCTCGCGCAGCCGGCGGCACACTTCGAGACCGCTAATACCCGGCAACATCAGGTCCAGCAAAACCAGGTCGGGCGGGGTAGCACGAGCCAGCTCCAGCCCAGTCTGTCCATCAGCCGCCATATCCACACGGTATCCTTCAAAACTCAATCCGCGCTGTAGGAATTGCCGGATTCGTTCTTCATCCTCGATGATCAGAATTCTTGGCTGCATTCAGTCCTCCTTGAAGCCACTTACCCGAAATTAAAATAGAAGTCGCCAATTTGGAAAAGCCTAACATTCTGATTATATAGTCAGCCTGACTCAAGAGGCAACGTCATCCTTGTAGGTTCCGAATTTTCAGGTGTACAATATCTAGTGGGAAGAAAGAACAGTTCAGATATCGTATTGGATCCCATGCCGAAAAATGGAGGGCTAGATGGACACCTTATTTGATATCAGTTTGCAGGCTGCTGGTTGGCTGCAGCAGCATTATCCGGGACTGGAGGGCTTCTTCGCTTCTGTCAGCGAACTTGGCCGAGAAGAATTCTATCTAGCGCTGTTCCCACTCATCTATTGGTGTCTTGACAAGCGATTGGGTAAGCATGTTCTCTACGTGTTTCTCCTATCAGTCACTGCGAACTCCTACCTAAAACATGCGTTTCGCGGTCCTCGACCTTACTGGATTGACTCTGCCATTGGATTGAGCCAAGAAGATAGTTATGGTGTTCCCAGCGGACATACGCAGCTGGCTGCCACCGTCTATTTGTTCCTGGCCCTTTGGATCCGAAAGCGTTGGGCCTGGCTGCTGGCCATCGTGATGATACTGGCCATGGGAATCAGCCGGGTCTACCTCGGGGTCCACTTCATCCACGATGTTGTCGCAGGGTTGATGGTCGCCCTTGTCATCATCGGATGCTATTTCCTGTGGCGCCGACTTTTCGCTGATAAGTATCGCAAAGGTATTTTAGGCAGGAAGTTGCTGACAGCGCTGCTGCTGCCAATAGCGGTCGCGGCTCTTTATGGGATCACCTATTGGGCAATTGGCAAGCCAGACCTTTCCGTAGCTTGGGCGGCGTACATCCCAGTGGCCGAAGAAGTTAGCGTAGAAGCGATGGCCACTGCGGTCGGCACCTTGCTGGGTATTGGCATCGGCTTAAATTTGGAGAACAGCCGTACACGTTTCTTGGTGCAAGGCACCATAATACAGAAGGTCGGGAGATACCTATTGGGTATGGGAGGCGCTATCGCAATCTGGGCGGGACTTAAGATGGTCTTCCCAGCAGATCCGCTTTGGCTGGCGCTGCCGCTGCGAATCCTGCGCTACTTCTTGCTGCTGCTTTGGGCGTCATACTACGCCCCCACTCTGTTTGTCCGGCTCCGACTGGCTCAAGCTGAACCTGATCCAGGGATCAAGATGAAGCTGTAGGGCTGCTGCCCCTTAGGCTCATCAACCAACCGAAGCTGTCACAAGCAGTCGCTCGCTCTCTTCTGTAAAAGGGCTGCCGTCATAACTGCCTGCAATTAACTCCATCTTAAGTCCTGACTCTTTCAGCAGTAGTTCCACCTGATGCGGGTAGAGATAATGGTACTGGGCATTCGCCAGGGTACGAGAAACAGCGCCGCCCTGTGCTGGCGAACTATCGTATATCCAGGTGATATTCAGTATTTGAGTAAGCTCATCCAGCCAACTGCTGGCCATCTGGAGAACAAGATCACCGGTCTCCGGATCTATCAGCTGGTTTTCCAAGGTCAACAACCGATCATTGGGAGTTTGGGCTACGGAAACGGGATTGATCATATCTATGAACAGCCGGCCCTTCGGATGCAGATATCGTTTCACTCGCCTAAGGGTATTCAACATCTGATCAGCATCTAGGTGCATGAAGGTATTGTAAGGTATCACCACCAGTCCAAACTGACCTTCCTCCCCTGCTAATTCAAACGACGTCATATCTGCTTCCAGCAGGCGAATACACCCAGCTACTTCCGGCGATGCCATCTGGACCCGCCTGTGAGCCCGGGACAGCATGGCCGCAGAGCTGTCAATTCCAGTGACTTGGCAGCCGTGCTGGGCAATAGGCAGCAGCAAGCGTCCGCTTCCACACCCCAGCTCCAGAACGTTTGGTTCCAGAACATCTGCCAGTGCCAGCACGAAGCCGAGATCGTCGGTGAGGCTGTCGTGAGTCAAGTCGTAATATCGAGCAATCTTCTCATAAATGTCCATAATTAGGTAAGCTAATCGTACACCACTTTCTGCTT
The DNA here is from genome assembly GCA_024640485.1 of Chloroflexota bacterium. Taxonomy (GTDB): domain Bacteria; phylum Chloroflexota; class Anaerolineae; order Promineifilales; family Promineifilaceae; genus JAHEEY01. The sequence continues at coordinate 2,606 of JAHEEY010000279.1, forward strand.
GAATCACAGCCTCAGTTGCTGGCTCCGCAATATAGAATACACTCGATAGTATGGAATCTATGGAACGCTGGCTGGAGCGGCTGCCGCTAATTATCATTGCTGCTGGCGCGGCAGCGGTGGTCATGATCGCTGCCGGCCTATTTGATCCTCGCCCCATCGGCACTCTGAGATGGACTGAAACTGATTTACGCTTTGCTATCCCGGCTGCTTCACAACACGCGGACTGGCTTGCCCACGACTTGCCTCCAGGTAGTCTCAGCCTTCGCCTCAACGCTTCGCTTTCCTCCGGCGAGCATGACATTGGCTATGGAATCATTCTAGGGAATGAGGAGCAGGTATTTGTCGTATCTGTTTCGCCCTTGGGCTATGCGTCTATCTGGCAGGATAAGGAGGCCCTTGAAGAGCTTGGCACAGGTTCAGCTCAGATCATGCCTTGGCAGACCTGGCCCCACATCGCCAGCGGCACCGATACCAACGAAATCTGGATTGATATCGACTCAACTGGTATTCAAGTTCGGGTCAATCGTGAACTACTATGGCGCGGCAGCGTAACTGGCCAATGGCAGCAGGCAGGTGTGTGGTCTGAAAGCTTCGGGGGGCCAGCAGTCGTCAATATACAGCGGGTTGAGTTGTTTTCACAGTGACGACTTGCATAACAAGCCGGATCACTGTTCTTGTGGCATTCAAAGCACACCATTATTGACTATGCGCAATCCACGAACTCTGAGAGTCGCGCTTTGGATCCTTTGTCATTGAACATCTTCGCCGCCAGGTAGGATAACGGTCCGAGAGCCCCATTGCTGGACAAGCGATTCCATCGAACTTCAATTCTACAGTCTGAACCCTGCATTATAGAAGTTCATACCAATAGCCTTTCCCCCCTGAATTGACTATACTTCTACCGTAATTTCAAGGAAGATTCGCAAACCCCCGCTTAAGGGTGTGGCACTATGAGCAACCGTGAACTGAAATTGAGATATGGGTGCAATCCGCACCAACAGCCTGCATCCGTTTACGCTGAAACAGGGCGGCTGCCGATTACTGTCCTAAACGGGCAGCCAGGCTACATCAACCTGATGGATGCGCTGAACGCATGGCAGCTTGTCAAAGAGCTCAGAGAAGCGCTGAGACTGCCAGCGGCGGCGTCCTTCAAGCATGTGAGCCCTGCCGGGGCAGCTGTGAGCATGCCGATGACAGCAGGTGTCAGCAGAGCGCATTTCGTTGACGATTTGTCGCTTTCACCCTTAGCCACAGCATACGCCAAAGCCAGGGGTGCCGACCGGATGTCTTCTTTCGGGGATTGGGCGGCGCTCAGTGATACCGTGGATGTGCCCACTGCAAAGCTATTGAGACGGGAAGTCTCAGACGGGGTTATCGCCCCAGGTTTCGAACCTGAAGCGCTGGAGATCCTCAAAGCAAAGAAGGGAGGCGGCTACCGCATCATCGAGATCGATCCAGAATACCAACCGGCTGCTCTTGAGCGACGGGAAATATTCGGGGTTACCTTTCAGCAGCAGCGAAATTTCGCGGTGGTTGACGGCAGCACGTTAGGCAACGTGGTAACCGGTGAGAAGCATTTGCCGCCGGCGGCCCAAATCGATCTGGTTTTGGCCCAGATCGCGCTCAAATATATGCAGTCAAACTCCATCTGCCTGGCCTACCAGGGCCAGATCATCGGCGCCGGTGCCGGGCAGCAGTCCCGCATACACTGTACCCGGCTTGCCGCCGAAAAAGCTGACAATTGGTTTTTGCGGCAGCATCCTAGGGTCCTCAATCTACCTTTTACGCCCGACCTCGATAGACCTTCCAAAGACAATGGTATAGACCAGTTTCTATTGGCAGAGCTGCCTTCCGCTCAGCAAGTTGATTGGGAGAGCTTGTTCACAGAGAAACCGCGCCGCCTTTCTGCTGACGAGAAACGCGAATGGCTGAGCCAATTTGGTGAGGTATCGATGGGATCCGACGCCTTCATTCCTTTTCGGGACAATATCGACCGGGCGGTGCAATCTGGCGTTCGGTATGTGGTCCAGCCAGGGGGTTCGCTGCGAGATCAAGGGGTTATTGATGCCTGCAATCAGTACGGTATGGCTATGGTCTTCACCGGCACCAGGCTCTTCCACCACTAATCCCACGACTTTCTAGGGATTCCTAACTGCCGAGACTTGCATCACAGGATGTATCAACATTGGCCTTTTGAACTGAGGCACCCTTGATTCGCCTTGAACCGTGCCATGCTTGACATGACCTAGGATAGACCAGATAGAATGAACACAGCATTTTTGCTGTCCTTTTCAGGAGATAATTTTGAATTTTACGATTTTCCCAGCCATTGATTTGCGTGGAGGACGGGTGGTTCGTCTGCAATATGGCGATCCGAAGCTGCAAACTGTATTTAGCGATGACCCTCTGGCGATTGCTCAAAAGTGGCTGGATGCCGGCAGTGATTGGCTGCATGTCGTCAATCTGGACGGCGCCTTTGATGAAGCCGGTACCGCCAATTGGGCAATGCTGCCCAAACTGGCCCAAACCGGTGCCCGTATTCAATTCGGCGGCGGCATTCGCTTCCTGGCAGATGTGGAGCGGGCGCTGAATGCCGGCATTACCAGAGTTATTTTTGGAACCGCTGCCATTGAAAACCCAGCCCTTGTCGCCCAGGCTGTCGACACATTTGGCAGTGAACGGGTCGTCGCCGGCATTGACGCCCGTGATGGCAAGGTCAAGACTCGCGGCTGGCAGACTGGGACCCAGATCTCCCCTGCGCAGTTGGGCAGCCAGATGAAAAGCCTTGGTGTTCGGACGATCATCTACACCGATATCAGCCGGGACGGCGTCCTAACCGGGGTCAACGTTTCCGCGACGGCGAAGCTGGCCCAAGAAACGGGGATGGACGTGATTGCCTCAGGCGGCGTTGCCACCATGGATGACCTTGTCCACTGCAAAGCATCGGCTGGAAAGGGAGTATCCGGCGTGATCGTCGGGCGCGCCCTTTACGATGGCCGAATCGATTTACAGCAGGCACTAGAGACAGTCCGTGGTTGAGAAAATGCAGATCTCATCATGGTCATCTCGAAAACTACTGGCTGCTGACGCAGCGAAGACGGTTCGGGTGCGTGAATAGAAAAGAGAGGTGGCTATGCTGGCCAAACGAATAATTCCATGCCTCGATGTAAAGAATGGTAGGGTGGTGAAAGGGGTCAACTTCGTCGACCTTCGCGATGCCGGCGATCCCGTCGAACAGGCTCGCGTCTATGACGCCGAAGGAGCTGATGAATTGGTATTTCTTGACATCACCGCCACCCATGAAGCGCGCCAAACTGTTCGCGAAATGGCCCGAGCGGTCGCGGATCAGGTTTTCATTCCCTTTACCGTTGGGGGCGGAATTCGCACAGTTGACGACATGCGGGCTATTTTGCGGGCAGGTGCCGATAAAGTAAGCATCAATTCCGCTGCCGTACAGAATCCAGAATTGATTACCGCTGGCGCCCAGGAATTCGGCAGCCAGGCGATAGTAGTAGCAATTGATGCTCGCCAAACTTCTGAGCACCCACCGGCCTGGGAAGTTTTCGTGAGCGGCGGGCGCAAAGCCACTGGATTGGACGCCGTCGAATGGGCAAGAGAGGTCGAATCTCGCGGGGCGGGTGAAATCCTTCTGACCAGCATGGATGGAGACGGTACCCAAGCAGGCTACGATATCAAGCTGACCCGGGCGATTTCCGACGCCGTCAATATCCCGGTTATTGCCTCGGGTGGCGCCGGCACCTTGAAACATTTCGCAGAAGCGCTGACGGACGGCGGTGCCGATGCGGCTCTGGCTGCTTCGCTCTTTCACTTCAAGCAGCTGACTATCGCACAGGTGAAAGATTATCTGCGCGAGAAGAATGTGGCGG
>JAHEEY010000280.1 GCA_024640485.1 Chloroflexota bacterium
TGGATTTCGTGGAGCTCCACGACGCCTATACCAGCTCCGAGCTGCAGACCTACGAAGATATGGGGCTGTGCCGGTACGGTGAAGGCGGCAGCTTCGCCGCCAGCGGCAAAGCGTTTATGCCGGGCATCGATTACGGCTTGACCCTGCCGGACCAGCCGATCTGCCCAGTCAATCCCAGCGGCGGCCTGATCGCCTGCGGCCACCCCGTGGGGGCCACCGGGCTGATGCAGGCGGTCTTCGCCATCTGGCAGCTGCAGGGGACCATTGAGAAACATTTCGGGGAGGCGACCCTGCAGGTGCCCGACGCCCGGCGGGGAGCGATCCACAGCCACGCCGGCACCGGCACCTATGTCACCGTCAGCATCTTGGAAAAGGAGGGGTAGGATGTCCCAACACAAAATGGAAGAGAGTTTCGGCGGCTATGTGCTGCACACGGTGCCCTTTCCTCAGGAGCTGGATGAGGCCGCCCTGGCCAGCTTGAAAGGGATGTCGCCTATCCTGATCGAACAGCCGTACAGCGTCACCTACCTGCACTCCTACGGGCAGGATTCCCCCTTCTTCGCCGGCCTGAGCAACGGCCGGTTCCTGGTCAGCCGGGAACCGGAGACCGGCTACACCTACGGCACGCCTCGGGGGCATGACATGGCCACCGGCAGAGAAACGGAGTGGGTGGAGATCCCCGCCGAAGGGACGGTCCACGGCTTCACCGTCTGTCATTTCGGCAGCGAGGAGTTCCTGCCAGAGTGCCCCTTCGTCTTGGCCCAGATCCAGCTGCCGGGAGTGGACACCTTGTTCATGGCCCGGCTGATTGGGGTGAACCCGGAAGAGGCCAATCTGGACTGGATCGGGATGCCGGTCAAGGGAAGGTTCCGCCGGCTGTCCAAGTTTAAGCCGACGGACGTTTACTTCTATCCAGCGGCATAGGTGCTGGAGATTGGCTGTTTTCAATTAAGCGGCAGCGGGGGCATCAGGCGGCGGCGGCGGGCTAAAGCTTGATGCCCAGCTGGGCCGCTTTATCGCGGCTCTCCCGTTCCAGCAGCTGGCCGTCGTCGGGGTTGCCGAATTCGGTCAGGAAGCGGGCGTAGTTCAGGCTGACCTGCAGATAATCGGCCGGGCTGCCCACATCGACCAGGGCCTCAAGCGCTTCGTTGTAAAGGGTGTCGGCACGCTCGCCGTCCCCTTCGATGTCGCAAATCTGGGCCAGGAGCGCCTGCCCGACCGCCTGGTACCCTTGAATGCCGGACCGCTTCACCAGGGCGGATACCTTGGCCACCGCTTCTTTGGCCTGCAGGTACGCACGCTGGGCCAGATAGGTTTCGGCCAGCAGCAGATAGATCTCGCATAAGTAGGCGCTCTGAGTCTCCATGTTTTGACCCAGCCGCAGCGCCTTCTGCAGCAGGGCCAGCGCTTTGCTGTTGCTCCCCTGGCGCAGCATTACTTTGCCCTGGCTGGTGTACACCTGCATCAGCCCGTCACGGCTCTCCATCCCGGCGAAGATAGTTTCGGCGGCAGCCAGCAGTTCGCTGGCCTGGCTGTATGAGCCGCTGTCGATGGCGATACGGCTCAAGCTGTACAGGCAGAACGCCTCACCCCACACGTCTCCCAGCCGGCGGCGAATCGCCAGCGAGCGGTCGCAGGCGTCCCGGGCCGCCTGGTACCGGCCTCGATGGATGTAGACCCGCCCCAGCCGGTAGAGGATGTCGCCCAGGCTGGCCTCATCCCCGCTCTCTTCATGGAGCTTCAGCGCCCGCAGGCACCACGTCTGGGCATCATCCAGCCGGCGGGTGAGCCAAAAAGCCATGCCCAGATGGGAGGCCGCTTCCGCCCGTTGGGCCAGTGAGATGCCCGGCAGCCGCAGCACTGCCGTGGCCGATTCATAGGCCGCCTGGTACTGGTCGACCATCCAATAGGCGTGGGATAGCCCATTGAGAATGGCTGCCTGTCCGCTGACGTCCCGCGCCTGCTCGGCCATCTCCAACGCCTGCTGCAGCGCCTTGACCGACTTGGACGCTTTCCCCTGCAGCCGGTACAGGTAGCCCAGCGCCTCAAATCGGGAGCGGGTGATCTGCAGCCGGATGGCCCGCTTATAGTAGTTCATCGCCTCTTCGACGGCGTTGGCGCCGAGGGCCGCCCTGCCGGCAGCTTCCAGATAATCCCCGGCTTGCTGTACCTGTCCGGCCTGTTCAAAATGGTGGGCGATCAGGGCGGGATGGCTGCCGCTGTCGGCGGAAAGCTGGGCGATACGGCCGTGGAGGAAACGGCGGCGGCTGCTGGACAAGCCGGCAGCCAGGATGGCGGTGATGTCCGCCGGGTGGAAGCGGTACCTTTCCTGGCCGGCATCCTGCAGAAAGCCCAGGCTCAACGCTTCATCCAGGACATCCAGGGTGCTGCCGGCCTGGGCGTCGCCGCCCATCAATCCCAGCCAGATGCCGAAGTAGAACTCCTGCCCCAGCAGCGCCGCCACCGCCAACGCTTTGCGGCTGCCCTCAGAGAGCTTCTCCAGCCGCTGTTCCAGCAGCGCCGCCAGCGTCTGGGTCAAAGGGCGGGTCAGCCCTTGACCGTGGTACTGCCATTCCCCTGGCTGTCCGCCGTCAGCTTTCGCCTGGAACATCGCTCCCGTTTCCACCAGCTGCTCGGTGATCGCTTCCATATAGAGGGGGTTGCCGCCGCTGCGCTTCAAAACGGTGCGGACCACTTCCCGGGAAACGGGTGCGTTCATCAACTGCAGCAGGGTGCGGTGGGTCTCATCAGCGTTGAACGAGGGCAGGGAGAGTGTCTCCTTTTCTGCGGCGGGATAGCCGCCGGCCCAGGAGACGCGTCCCAGATCGGTGCGGCAGGCGGCAATGATCAGCAGCGTCTGGCGGGGCTGCCGGGTGAGAAAGCGGACCAGGGCCAGGCTGGCCTCGTCCAGATATTCAGCATCGTCCAGGAACAGGATCACCGGCCCCAGGCGGGCCAGCAGCGAGAGGGTGCTTTCAAACAGCTGCCACTGCTCCTGCATCGGGCTGCCTGCTGCCGGGGCTGGCGCCGGCTCCAACCCGGCCTCAGCCAAAGCGTGTCCCAGTTGGGGGATTTGGGCCGTCAGATGGGCGAAGTGGGGGGCGGAATCGGCCGGGTCCAGCAGGCCGCCGTTGACGATCGAGGTGAGGATTTCGGCAAAGGGGGCATAAGGGGTGGCCATCTCATAGCAGCGGCCCACCAACCCGATGGAACCGTGATCCTGTACAGCCGTTTTGATGAATTCACCCACCAGCCGGCTTTTGCCGATGCCCAGCTCGCCCTCGACCAGGAGCAGCCGGGGGGCGGCCTCCGCCTGTTCCTGCCACAACTGGACCATGCGGGCCAGCTGGGCAGCCCGCCCCACCATCGGCTTTGGCGAACTCTGCAGCGCCGCCAGATACGATTGGCCGGCATCCTGGCGCACATGGATGGAGTTGATCACTTTGAGCAGGGCGTCTGCCGAGGGGTAGCGGTCGGCGGGGTTCTTGGCCAGCAGGCGCATGATCAGATGTTCCAGGACTGCGGGTGTCTTGGGGGCCAGCTGGCGCACCGGCGCAGGCGCTTCCTGCAGATGGGCCATGAACAGCGCTTCCGGCTGCTTCTGGGTGAATGGGCGCTGCCCGGTGACCATCTGGTAGAGCATCACCCCCAGAGCGTATAGATCCGCCTGCCCGCTGACAGGCTCTTTGCGGATCTGCTCCGGCGACATGTAGGCGGGCGACCCGACCAGCTGTTCGCCCCCCTGTGACAGCCGGGAGACCAGCCCAGCCAGTCCAAAGTCGGCCAGCTTGACCTGCTGGCTGATCATGACGTTGCCCGGTTTCAAGTCCCGGTGGACCACGCCCTGCCGGTGGGCATAGGCCAGGGCCCGCAGGATGCTGTCGGTGATGTGAAGGATGGTTTCCAGGGAAAGCTTAGCGCCGCTGGCCAGGAGCTGCGACAGCGAGCGGCCGTCGACGTACTCCATCACCAGGAAAAATCGGCCTGCCGATTCATCCAGGACAGCGTCGTAGATTGCGGTGATGTTGGGGTGATTGAGTTTAGCCAGCACCCGGGCTTCGTCCAGAAACAGCTGCCGCTGGCGGGGGTCGTCACCTGCCAGCAGGTATTTGAAAACCACCGGCCGGTTGAGCAGGGTGTCGGTGACCAGCCAGACTTCGCCCATGGCTCCTTTAGCCAGCTGCTTTTGGGGAACATATCTCTGCGGAGACGGGTCAACCATGGATCATCTCACGAACGTGACGGTGAATCGGTGCCGCAAGTGGCTGCTGTGGCGTGATGCTGGCTGCAATGTGGAAAGGAGGCCCGGCCCCCTGGATCACAGGGAACGCTATGATCCGAGTCCGACGGCGGCACTCAGGGGCAATCTCAGCGCCCCTGGCTCAATGTAGAAATATTATAGGTGATCCTGGAGCGGCTGACACCCCCAAATGGCAGGGCAGTCAGCCAGGGGTCAGCATTTGACCAGCAGTTTTTGGGGCAGCAGCTCGAAATCCAGCCGGCTGAGCTCTGTTCCCAACATCTCGCCATCCATATGGGCCATGAACGGTTTGGAGGCGCTGATGCTGATCTGGCGGGCCTGGGCGACGGTGATCTGATCCCGGCCCACATGGGTTCCCTTCATGAAGTGGGGAATGACGCCCAACATGCCCATCTTGCTCAGGTTGCCGACGATACAGAGGTCCAGCATAGCGTCATCGGGAACGGCGTCCGGGGCGATCAGGAAGCCGCCCCCTTCTCGAGGGCCGTTGGCTACGGTTACCATGCGGGCCGCCAGAGTCATTTCCTGGCCATCGTAGCTGACGGTCAGCACCGGGGAGTCACCGTAGAGAAAGATGCTTTTCATCACCACCGGCAGGTAAAGGGCCATCCCCCGCACCCACTTCACCTTCAGCGCTTCGTAGGTGACGATGGCGTCGAAGCCGACGCCGACAGTGTTGTCAAAATAGCGCGGTTCCAGCCCGGGGCCAGTCACCCGGCCGATATCGATGCGCCGGCTGCTGCCGTTGGCCACCTGGTGGCACGCCTGCTCCAGATCCGGGGAGACCTTGACGGAAAAGGCGAAGTCGCTGCCGGAGCCGACCGGGATCACCCCCATGGCGCAGCTGTGGTCGCCGTTGGCTGACGACATCAAGCCGTTGACGACTTCGTTAAAGGTACCGTCACCGCCGGCGGCGACCACCTGGTCGTAGCCGTCGTTTACGGCGGCGGAAGCCAATTCAATGGCGTGTCCCCGTCCTTTAGTGTGCACCAGATCGAAATCGAGCTGTTGATCAGTCAGGTGGCGGCGTATTTCCGCTTCTGATCTGGCCCCATATCCCCGCCCTGCCGTTGGATTCAGAATCACTTTGGTCCGTTTCATCACGCCTCCAGGCTCTCACAGTCGATGCTATTGCCAATGAAAACACGGTTATCACCCGAAGGTTTCGCCTGACCAGCGGCGGGTGACGCGGAAATGATACCCGCGACTGAACACCACGGCTAGTAAACGGCACCTTTCCGAACCACGCTGTGCCATCCGGCTTTTATTCAGCCTGCGGGCAGGGAATAGGGTATGGAGAAGAAAGGGGTTGGAGGGCAGCCGCCCAAACGGCCGGCAGCGCTACGGCTCGGCGAAAGATACGGTAGTGAACATGCGCAGTGACCCCAGGTTCTGCCAGGCGCTCAAGGGCAGCCCCGCTTTGAGGCAGAGGTTCTGCAGGAACTCGCCGCGGCTCCAATCACGACTCACCGGCACTGCGGGCAGCAGCACGCCTCGCCGTCCGGCCTGGTCGATGAGCAGCCCGTGCTCACCCACCTCAATATCATCCACATCATCCACCGTTTCCAGAGGAGACATCACCGAAATTTCGATGCGGATATCATCCAGGTCGGGCAGAATCATGGGGGCGAAGCGGGGATCGCGGGTGGCGGCCTTGACGGCCATCTCCTGGACCATGACATAGAGGGGGTAATCGGGGTCGACGTGGCCGACGCATCCCCTCAGATGCCCTTCGGCCGGCAGAATCAGCCCCTCGCAGTCCAGGTCGGACAGATTCAGCCGGTTGCGCAGGGTGACGAAGGCGCCGCGGCGGCGGCGCAGATCGGGATCGTTGGTGGTCGCGGCCAGCATCTGGCCTGATTCCAAATAGCATTCGATGGCAGCCCGGGCCAGCCCCAGCAGCTCTGACTGCTGCGGCAGGGTCAGATCGAAACTCTCTGAAGGTGCGGCGCGATTCGCGCTGTCCGACTGCTTGATGGTCATAGGATTCCACCTGATTCGGTCACAACTCTGGACAGTAAACCCAGTTTCTGCTTGGATACAGTGTACACTATTTTTCAGCGGAGTTCACTACCCAGGCAGACAAATCGGGGGCCGCCGCCCCCGGCCAGCAGGGTCACTCGCTTTCCCCGAGGATCGCCGGACAGAAAGCGGGCCCGAGCCAACTGGGCCAGCGCCCT
>JAHEEY010000281.1 GCA_024640485.1 Chloroflexota bacterium
ATCGGGACGTTGTAGATGCGGACGCGGAGCTGGCTATTCACATTGATGTAATCGAAGGAAAGGAAGGAGAGCCGAAGACATTCATAATCAAGGACTCCGGTATAGGCATGACCCGTGATGAGTTGGTGCAGAATCTTGGCACCATTGCTCAATCAGGCGCCAAGGAGTTCCTGAAGAAACTGAGTGAAGATGCCGAGCTGGATCCGAGCGATGTAATCGGCCAATTTGGGGTGGGGTTCTATTCGGTCTTTATGGTCGCCGACGAAGTTCGTGTCATTTCGCGCAGCTATCAGAAGAATGCGGAAGCAGCGGCATGGATTTCTGACGGCAGCGAAAGTTTTCGTGTAGAGACGGCGGAGAAGGCGGACAGAGGCACTGAAATCCATATCACGCTGAAGAAAGATGATGAAGAATTTGCCAACGAATGGCGATTGAAGCAAATCGTCAAGAAACATTCCGATTTTGTGCGCTTTCCAGTGTATGTGGGGGAAGAGCAGGCCAATCAGCAGGAATCTATTTGGCGCAAGCAGCCGTCGGAAGTCGAGACTGCTGAATACAACAGCTTCTATCAGCAGATGACCTTGGATTTCGAGGAGCCGGTTGCTACCGTGCATTTCGCGTCTGACGTTCCGGTCCATTTGCGGGCGCTGTTGTACGTGCCGGCGAAGCGGGAACAGAGCGTTCTGGCCAAGCGCAAAGAGCCTGGGGTCATGCTTTACTCGCACAATGTCCTGATTCAAGAATACTGCACCGATCTCCTTCCCAATTGGCTCGGCTTCGTTGATGGAGTGGTCGATTCTGAAGATATTTCGCTCAATGTGAGCCGCGAGACGGTGCAGAGTAATCGGATGATGCGACAGCTTGCCAAGACGGTCCGCGGGCGGGTCTTGCGCGAATTGAAGAAGATGTCCGAAAAGGATGAAGAGAAGTACACAAAGTTCTGGGATCAGTTCAGCCGGGCCTTCAAAGAAGGGATTGCCACAGATTTTGAATCGCGGGAAGAGATCATGCCTTTCCTGCGCTATTACTCTTCAAAATCCGACGGCAAGGGGACATCCTTGGATGAGTATGTCGGGCGTATGCCAGAGTCACAAGAAGAAATTTACTATGTGCTCGGCGACGATGCCAAGTCGGTTGCCAACAGCCCCCATCTGGATCCGTTCAAAGCGCGGGACATTGAAGTGCTGTACTGGGTAGATCCGATGGACGCATTGATCGCCCCCTCATTGCCGGAATACAAAGAGAAAAAGTTCCGCAATATCGATGATGCCGGCCTGGACCTGCCAGAACTCACAGATAGCGAGATTGATGATAGCGGCGATAGCACTCTAGGAGAATCCGAGTTCAATCTCTTTGTGGGCAGGTGTGTCACGACTCTAGGCGATAAAGTCATCGAGGTGCGCGCTTCAAAAGTGCTGAAGAACAGCCCTGTGCGGCTGGTCTCGCCAAAAGATGCCGCCGATCGGGATACCCAGCGGCTTCATCGATATCTGGACCAGGATTATGAAGTTCCCAAGAAAATCCTTGAGGTCAATCGCAATCATCCACTGATCGTGAACCTGGCTAATCTGGCCAGCAGCGAGCCGGACAACGCTTTGCTGGGATTATCCATAGAACAGCTCTATGACAGCGCTTTGGTACAAGAAGGGCTGCACCCCAACCCGGTGGCCATGCTTCCCCGAATACAGGAGTTGATGATGCTTGCGGCAAAATCGAACGCCAAGGAATAGGCGTATTTCCCGCGCTTGGCAGCCAAGGCCCGGCATTTGAGTTAGAGAAAATAATAAAGGACGGCAGCCCAGACCTGGGCTGCCGTCCTTTTTGTCAGTCTGTAATCTGGGGGGGTTCCTGGTACTTCATAACTGCGCTGCTCATTAGGGGGCGATTTCGATCGCTGCCTGTAGCAGCTGCCGGCCCATCTGTTCGGCAATGGACAAGTTGGATTCGGACTCTACTATGATGACTACGGCGTATCTGGGGGAGTCGGCTGGTGTCAATCCCAAATACCAGCTGTTTCGGTTCCCTTCTGGGCCAGACAGTACCAGCGAGCTGAATTCAATGACGTCATTTCGAGTCCCCATGGCCGAAACCACACGCCTAGCGCTGGACTGTGAGACTGCTCGAACAGACGAAGGCGGACCATAGGCGACAGGCTGCCAGTTGTCTTCCGAATCCTGCACGGCATTTACCAGGCGCGGTGTCTGCAGTAATCCTCCCTGGGTCAGCGCTAACCATGCCAGCCCAGCCTGCAGCGGTGAAATTGTAAGTGTGTCCTGTCCAATGCTTGCCATTGAAGGCTGATCTACTGGGTCGACGTTAAGGTCATTACTGTCTAAAGGTATGTCTGGCATTGACGAAAAACCGAAGGCAGTAAAGAGGGTTTCCAATTTTTGGCGGCCCAGCAGGTCCCCAAGTTCAGCCAGGGGTGCTGGACACCGCGACTTGAGGACTTCCTGCCAGGTGACAGGCTCTTTAGGTTCAGCGGCGCACTGCAGAGGAGCGTCGTTCACAAAAATCAGTTGATTGGCATCGGCAACCTCATCGCTCAGCCTGATCAAGCCTTCATCAATGGCTGCCGCCAATATGAATGGTTGTAGAATCAAGCCCGGCTGATAAGCACCTTGAATGGCGCGATTCAACAGCGGCGCGTCTTCTGCCGTGGCAAGGCGGTCGAATTCTGCATCTAGTTGGTTGGGATCGTAACCGGGATGGCTCGACATGGCGATTACTTCGGCGTCTTCTGCCGAGAGAAGAACAACGGCACCAGTGTGCGAGCCCAGTAGCGCTTCAGCTTTGGTCTGCGCTTCTGCATCTAGGGTGGTCTGCAGATCATGACCCTGCAGTGGTCGATGCAGGCTGGATCGGATGAGTTCACTCCAGAGATCTAGCGTTTCGCCGCGAAGCAAGCGATCGTAGCTCTTCTCGATGCCGGAAGTACCGTGTCTGAAGCTGTAATAGCCCACGGCTGGGCCCGAATTGGGGTAAGGGTACTGGCGAATTGGCCGATCTGCGGCGCCAACTGTCTCAGCCAGGATTCGCCCCGTTCGATCCAGGATCTGGCCCCGGTGAATGCGCAGCTCTGCTTCAACGCTCCGGGGATTATCATCCCGTACCTGCATCTCATCCGCTCTGAGGGAGCCCCAGTAGACTAAAGATAGGCAGATCAACAGGAAGCCCAACAGCATTGCCCTACTCAGCGCCAGAATCTGTTCCGAGGGTCTCTGGTGCCTAATATCAGACAGCTTTTTGCTCGAAGGCTCAGACATAGGGTTCCTTGGTTGAGTGGTTGAAGATCGAATCCAATTTGGTTCAGCTCTCCGAAGACAGGTAAAGCAGTAACCCGATCATGATGCTGCTGACAAGCAGGGAACTGCCTCCGTAACTGATGAAAGGCAACGTCACCCCAGTAAGTGGAAGCAGCTTGGTGACGCCTCCCATGATCAGGAGGGCTTGCGCGCCAAACAGCACGGTGATTCCAGCAGATAAGTACATATCGAACGAGCGCTGGGCAGAAATTGCAATTCGAAAGCCGCGATGGACGAGAAGCCCAAAACAGCAGACTAGGCCCAATGCGCCAACCAGCCCCCATTCCTCAGTGATGGCAGCAAACACGAAATCTGAATGTACCACTGGGATGTAATCGGGGAATCCCTGGGCGACACCTTGGCCGGCAATACCGCCGTTGGCCAATGCATACAGTGATTGGACAATCTGGAAGGCGCGATCATTGGCATCGGGCCAAGGGTTCCACCAAGCATCGATTCGTAGTGCCACCACGTCGAATACAACGTAGGCAAAGATTGATGTTATGAGCAGAAGCAGCGTGCCGCTGATCAAGTACCGCCAATCGCCAGTTGCTAAATAAAGCAGCGCCAGAAAAAGGATGAAGAAAAGCGTAGCGGCGCCCAAATCCTGCTGCCAGACCAGAAGTATCATACAGAACCCCCACATCAGCAGTAAAGGTGCCAAATAGGGGAGAGGGCCAAACCGAGCACCAGATTTGGCGCTCAGCCGCAGCACTGTCTCTCGCTCATCGAAATAGCTGGCCAAAAAGATGACCAGAAGCAGTTTGAGGAGTTCCGAAGGCTGAAAGAACACTTGCCCCAACAAAGGTATGGGCAGCCATAAAGCGGCGCCATATCCTGAAGGGTTTACGCCGAATATCAAGGTAGCGGCTAGAATCAGCAAGCCTGCGGTCAGCAGCGTGTATCGAAAACGGCGCAGTGGGCGCATAGATCTTGGCAATATGGCCGAGGCCAGCATTGCGGCTGTGCCCACGCCGATCCAAATCGTTTGGCGACCAAGGAAGTTTGGAGCCAGCCGGTCCAGCAGTACAATGCCCCAGCCTGTCAGCAGTCCAAATAGGGGAAGCAGCAGTGGATCACGCTGTGGCCTCCAGCGGGAAAGCGAAACAGCCGCCAGAAGCATCACCGCCAGCCAGATCAGCGGTCCGCGAAAGTGAGAGAAAAGCAGGCGGTTATCCCGGGCAAAGCTCAGGGCCGCGGCATTGATAAAAACGAAAGCAACCACGACACCAAGTAAAGCGATTTGGTGTCGGTCGTTTCGCTCTTCCGTCTCCTCATTCTTGACCATTAGTTCCATTGGCTAATCGCTATTTCATACAGTGCCTGATGACGGCGTCCCTACGCCAGATATTTGCTGACCAATGGCGCCAGTTCCCTGATTAAATGGGGTGGTATTTTGGCCCGATCAGTAATCAGAGCATCACGCAGTCCGCTGTGAACAGGAAAGTCGCCTTCCCAGCTGCCCATCGCCTTCACCAGCTCACTGATAGCTGACTGAGCCAGCTTCGTGTTGCCAAGCAGCGTCTTGATCACCATCTCAACAGTGACCGGCTCTTCACTTTCATGCCAGGAGTCATAATCGGTGACATGGGCCATACAGGCATAGGCCATTTCTGCTTCAGCCGCCAAATATGCCTCTGGACTGGTGGTCATGCCGATAATGCTCATGCCCCACTGGCGGAACGCGTTTGACTCGCCAATAGTGCTGAATCGAGGGCCCTCGATGGTGATGAACGTCCCACCTCGATGCAGCGTGCCGCCGGCGGCATTTACCGCCTCAGCTAGCGCCTGATTTAGCTCAGGTGAAAATGGATGGGCCACGCTGATGTGAGCGACCAGGCCGTCGCCAAAGAAGCTGGTCTCGCGTTTTTTTGTATTGTCGTACAGCTGGTCGGGTATGACGATGTGCCCAGGTGCGTAATCCTCGCGCAGTGAGCCACAGGCGCTGACGGCGACAATATATTTGACGCCCAGGCTTTTCAGCGCAAAAGCGTTTGCCTGGTAAGGGACCTCGCTGGGCGAGAGAACATGGCCCCTGCCGTGGCGGGGGAGAAATGCGACCCGGCGGCCATGCAGTGTGCCAACGGTAACCACGTCCGATGGTTTGCCGAACGGTGTGGTGACGTCCAATTCTTCGATGTCGGTAAGGCCGTCCATATTGTAAAGGCCGCTGCCGCCGATAATTGCTAATTCGATGTCAGACAAAGTAGGTACTCCTGATTTCATGTAAAGACACGATGTGATCTCAAGGCATCACCACGGAACGTGTCGGACCGGTGTCCCTCACGTCAAAGCCGCATTGCTGGGAAACGCGAGGGCGAATGCAGATGCTCAGGCTCCGTTTGACCCGCATGAAGCCGCCAGGGCGGCATCATCTCAGGCTTAGCGGGTTGGCTATCTTGCGCTACTCTAAATCTGTGGCTACGATCATATTATAGCCGCTGACCGGCAAAGACCAACCTAGCTGACAGCGTAAACTAACCAATGATGAGGTAATCGCAGCCATGAGTGAACGAGAAGCGTCGGATCTTCCAGGTCAGCAGAAACGTGAGAACGGCTTTCAATCTAGCGATAATAAGCTGCGAGCTCTACAAGAGGCCGCACCCAAGAAGGCGGTCATATTGGCTGCTGGAAGAGGAAAGCGGCTGAGACCGTATACTGATACTGCACCCAAGCCCCTTCTACAGCACAACGGACAGTCAATTCTGGATTACGTGTTGACGTCACTGGTTCAAGCCGGGGTGGAGGAAGTCTGTCTGGTGACCCATTATCTTGCAGATCAAATTGAAGCGTATGTGGCCAATGGCGAGAAGTGGGAGATATCTGCCAGTTATCGTGATCAATCGGAGCCACTTGGCTCGGGACATGCTCTGTTGGCAGCAGAGGACTTCCTTACAGAGCCAAGCTTTGTCCTTGCCGCCGATTATTTGCTGCCGTCAAGTTTCATGTCAGAGCTCAAATTGACCTACCTGGAGCAAGGGGTTGACATCGGCGTGAGTCTGAAACAGCTGCCAATCGAAGAGCTCGCCAGCCGCAGCAGCGTTCGTTTCAATGATTCTGGGGAGATTGCAGAGATCGTCGAGAA
>JAHEEY010000282.1 GCA_024640485.1 Chloroflexota bacterium
GGGTCAAGCCCAAGAGCGGGGTGAAGATGCTGCTGCTGCCGCTGCTGCTGCTGCCGGTGAGCTTGAGCTGGACGCAAGGGGGCATCAAGGCGTATGAAGGGCAGATCTTTGAGGCTGAATCACCCTACAATTACGTGCAGGTGGTCCGGGTGGGGGAGTGCAACTATCTGCTGCTCAATGAAGGGCAGGCGTATCATTCGTTTTTTTGCGACGGCGGCAGGGTCTCCCGCGTGTCGGTGTGGAGCATCATGCTGGCGGCGCCCTATTTTAATTCAGAACCGGCACCCTTGGAAGGTGTGGCGGTGATTGGCCTTGCCGGCGGCTCCATTGCCAAGCAGTATGCCCGCGTATTTGGCGACATCGCCATCGATGGTATTGAATTGGATCCAATCATTGCACAGGCCAGCCGGGACTACTTCGGATTGATCGAACCCAACATCAATATTATCATTGGGGATGGCAGGTACCAGCTGAATCGCTTGACTGCCAGCTACGGCGTGATCACCCTGGATGCCTACAAGGTCCCCTATATCCCTTGGCACCTGACTACCTCGGAATTTTTCGACGAAGTCAAGGGACATCTCAACGATGACGGTGTGCTGGCGGTTAATGTGGGGCGTGCGCCCAAGGATCGCCGCCTGGTCGATGCCATCGCGGCCACCCTCCTGACTGTCTTTCCCTCAGTTCACGCCATCGATGTACCGGGATCGCTCAATACGATTTTGGTGGCCACCATGCTGCCGACAAGCTCCAATAGCGTGGCTGCAAACTTGAAAAGGCTGCCGGCGGGAACTGATCCATTGTTAGTTGCCGCCCTGGAAGCGGCTGCAGAGAATTTGGTGCCGGTTGAGCCCTCCGATGTGGTATTTACCGACGAGCGGGCTCCGGTGGAGACAATCGTGGATTCTTTGGTCATTCGCTACCTGCTGCAGGAAGGACCGGCGGCGCTGCCGGGATTGGCCCAATAATGCCCTGACGGGCAGCTGCTTGTCTTTCGGACCGGCTGACAGCAGCACTGGAGAACAACATTGAACAACAAGTTAGTTATCAATATTCTGCGGTGGCTGGTAATCATTGCCATGCCGTTCTTGCTGGGATTGGGAAGTATCAGGGCGATCATTGCCTCGGACTATCCCAGCTTTGAATACCAGCGAATTCCGCCGGATCAATTCGGATTCACTTTGGAAGAACGAACGGCGCTGGCTCACGCCACCTTAGCTTACATGCAGCGACCCGAACCTTCCGCCCAGGTCATCCATATGCTGGAAGAGTTGTACCTCCCCAACACCGGAGAGCCGTTGTACGACGAGAAGGAAATCGAGCATATGATCGATGTAAAAGATGTCGCTGACGGCATGAGAACGGTGGTCTGGGTATCTGGCGCCATCGTCGCTGTCGGTATGGTGGGGTTGTATATCCTGTCCGGAAGCCGGATGGAATCGTACCGGGCATTGATGCAGGGAGGCATAGCCACCACTGGCCTGCTGCTGGGCATCGCTCTCTTTATACTTTTGGGATGGCAGATCTTCTTCGTCCAGTTCCATCAGCTGCTCTTTGCCGAAGGTACCTGGACCTTTGCCTATACGGACGGGCTGATCAGGCTGTTTCCAGAGCAATTCTGGTTTGATGTTGGCGTGATCGTCAGCCTGGGCACGCTGCTTCTGGGCGCGATCATAGCGTTGGTTGGCTACCTGCTGCTCCGTTTCAGCCGGAAAAGCCAGAAAACATCATGAAGCAGATACTCATCACCGGGGTTTCCACAGGAATTGGACGAGCGGCAGCGGAAGCGTTTGTCAGCCGCGGTTATGCTGTCTTTGGCACGGTCCGGTCGCAATCCGACGCCGATGCCCTGCAAACCGCACTGGGTCAAAGCTTTACGCCTTTGCAGTTGGATGTGACTGATGAGCGGTCTGTAGTCGAGGCTGCCGATCGAGTGAAACTCGCATTACAGGGGGATGGTTTGACTGCTTTGATCAACAACGCTGGTATGGTCACACCTGGACCTTTGGCCCACATGCCTTTGGCTGAGTTCAGAAAACAGCTGGATGTCAACGTGACCGGCGTGTTGGCGGTAACCCAGGCTTTCCTGCCTCTGCTGGGGGCTGGGAAAGGATCGCCCTATTCGCCTGGACGCATCATCAATGTGAGCTCCGTCAGCGGGCGGCTGGTCTATCCCTTCATGGGCGCCTATGCCGCCTCCAAACACGCGTTGGAGGCGGTTACCGACGCTTTGCGCCGTGAATTGATGCCGTACGGGATTGATGTAATCTCGATTCAACCCGGCACCACCCGCACCCCGATCATTGGGAAGTTTGGGGAACAGGTAGCCAGGTATGCCAATACTGATTACGGGCCGATATTGACTTCGCTCTCTGAGGCTATGGAAGAGCGTGAGCGTTCGGCGCTGCCGGTACAGAGAATTGTGGATGTCCTTAGTCTGGCAGTGGAGAGCCCGCGCCCGAAGACGCGGTACCCGGTTCCCAGAAAGCGGATGACCGGCTGGATCTTGCCGCGCCTGCTGCCGGATCGCTGGTTTGACCGGCTGATTGCCTCTCAATTAGATCTGGGGAAGTAGGCCACCACGGAGGTTTTCATCGTTTACCTCGCCGTTGGAACTGAGCAGCTCTCTACGTTGTCTTACCGGTCTAGGACGATCTCAACGAAACTGGTTTGGTAAGGGAATACCCAGACTTCGCTCTTCACTTTACCCTGGGCGGTGGAGACAATGACTTCGTAGTAACCCGCTTCAACATCATCCAAAGCGAAGTTCTCATGCCAACCATCATCCCCGTTGATGCTGCCTTTCGCATAGCTGGTGGTAGCCAGATATTGGGAAGGGGCATCGACACGATTTAGGCGAACGGGCGCCTCGTAAACCAGGGACCCGTCCGATCTTACAATTCGACCCGCCACAGTGCCGCGATCAGGGAAGGGATAGAGCCACAGAAGTGGATTGCGGGTGTTCTCGTACTGATTCTGGCCAACACGCACTTCGAAATGGAGGTGCGGCCCATCGGCCACGCCGCTGTTGCCAGACAGCGCAATCACCTGCTTCGCGTCGACATGTTGTCCCACGGTTACCCAAATCTCTGATAAGTGGCCGTACAGGTTGTAAACCGGTTTCCCCTGGATATGGGATTCCAACTCAATCACAATCAAGTTTCCGTAGAAGTCGTTGGTCGGGCCGTGTTGTTCGGTGCTGTCATCGCCAGCTGCCACCACTGTACCGCTGGCGGCCGCCAGCACTTCTGTTCCCGTGGGTACGTAGAATTCCACCCCGTGATGCGGTCGCAGGGTGCCGCCAAGAGTATGTCCGTAGGGGTATGCTTTGTCTGTCCACACCGTCCCGCCGTCAGCTATGGGGCGCCTCAGCCAGTAATGCTCGTCTGATGAGGTCAGCGGCAGCGCTGGAGGCGTAAAGGTCGGCTGTGGGGTTGCCGTGGCGGTCGGCTGAAGGGTGGGGGTGGCTGTTGCGGCGGCATCGCTGGAAGCAGCCGGCAGTACGGTGTCGGCGGCTGCCGGCTTCGGCGATTGAGCCGATTCAGTGGCGGCGAGATCCTCGGCGCTAATCAATTCAAATGCGGGCAAATCTAACGGTGCTGCTACGGTGTAGACGATAGCCGGCATGGGGCTTTCGGTGGCAGCCGCAGTTGCGGCTTCAACGATTGCTGCGCTGACAACTTGCTTTGACTGGCAAGCGGTGAAGGCAGCCGTGCCCAGCAAGACAATGATGGCAATCACTGCTTGCTGAGATCTTCTGATATGTAAGGGGCTCAAACTAGAAATTACCTCTTTCGGCTGCCGCGGCTTTGGTGGCAGCGACCAGGCCGAATGTCTTGGCCTCAAGCGCAGCAGCTTCTTCGTGCCATGACGCCGCCAGATCTCGATCCTTCAACTCTACGGCATTGATCTTAACATTGAGTGCCGCTGTTTGAACAGCCGCATGGGCCATGATGACCGCGGCGGCGGCATCTGTAACTGCGTTGGCGTTCCCGTGCTGTACCATGGTCTGGCCCAGCTGGGCGATTTGATGGCTCAGTCGGGCCACGTTCAAGGGAACTTCCCCGGCATGAATGGTGGCCATTTCCACCGCTTGACTCTTGGCGGCTTCATCCAAATCTTTGTTCCGGTAGGCCGCCATTAAGGAGTCGAAAGCGGCAGCGTCTTCAGCGATGGCTTCGGTCAATTGGGCCCGAAGTTCCGCGGCTCTGGCCAGAATCTCTCGGGATTCGGCGTCGAAATCAATGTATTTCTTACGCCCCGCGGTAAGCCCGGCTACCATCTGGGTCAAGGCCGCCGCCAGCGCCCCAGCTAAGGCGGCTCCTGAGCCGCCCCCTGGGGTGGGGCTCTTGTCGGCAACTGAGTCCAGGAAAGCGTTTACGGTGACTTCTTCCTTACTCACCTGATTGATGAGCTGCTCCAGGATTTGATCGTTGCCCATATCGTGCAGCTGCAGATACCAGATAGCTGTGTCAATGAGCGCCTGTTGGGGCATCAACCCGACCAGCTCGGCCTTGGTGATCGTCAAACCGTATCGGGCTGCTTCTTGCCGTACCAGCTCCTGCATCCGGTAAATTGGCGTCTTGGAGAAATTGGTCAGGTTCATGCTCACTTGAGCCTGGCCCTCTACCAGAAAACCCTTGGCCTGCAGGTAGCGCAGGCCGCCGCCGGTGAAGCGGATATTCTTAGAGATTTGATCGGCAATCTCGACATCGTCGCTGTTCAGGTACAAGTTGTAGGCGATGAGGAAGGGCCTTACCCCAATCACCGTAGCACCCCACGGTTTTGGCTCTGCCGGCCCGAAATCTGGTTTGCGTGCCGGATTACTGGCTACTTCTGATTTCCACAGTTCATACTGCCCTTTTCGGATGTCAGGCAGCCGGGTGCGTTCAGGGCTGCTGGCGGCGCTTCCGTAAAGGTAGACCGCCACGCCTAACTCTTCGCCCACGCGCTGGCCCACCCGCCGGGCAATGGCCACGCATTCTTCGATGGTGATCCCTTTTACTGGAATGAAGGGGAAGACATCGGTTGCCCCAATTCGGGGATGCTCGCCCTGATGAGTGTCGAGGTTGATTAGTTCCGCTGCTCTGCCGACGGCCCGAAACGCGGCTTCTTCTACAGCCGCCGCATTGCCGACAAAGGTTATGACGCTGCGGTTATGATCTGCATCGGCGCTTACATTCAAGACGTGGATGCCGGTAACCGAACGGATAGCGTCAGCGATCCCGTTGTAAACCGCAGGATTACGTCCATCACTGAAATTGGGAACGCATTCAACTATCTGTTGCATAACCTTGTCGACACTCCTAGGCACCAATGAATTTGGGGCCAATAAAGGCATGATTTTTATCACGATTGGGTCTGATGTGCTAATTTGCTCAGGTTGATAGATAATTGACGACAGTAATTGATGCGTGTTCCCGCATCAAGATAGCGTTGGTAGGTTCCTTGGAGCCACAGATTCTGGAGGTTGAGTCGAGATGTCACCATTCCTCATGCAAACAATGAATAACACCATTGCGGCAAGCGTATCGATGACCATCGTCGATGATCTGATTCAAGGTGCCCTGGCCGGAATTGTCATTGGCCTTTTTGTGGGAGCCATTGTCATGCCGGTCTTGCAGGCGCCCGATTCGATGCTCCGGGGGATTGTGTTTGCGATCTTTGCCGGCTTGGCTATGGCGCTGTTCCAGCTTTTCCGAGTGGGCCAGGTGACAGGGCATGGCATGGGCACTGTTTTGGGAGCATTTGGCGGCCCATATACGGGCAACCTGGGATCAATGATTTGGAAGGGTATCACCTGGGTGCTGTACGCTTTGTTGGGTGGGGCGATCGTTGGGGTTGGCTCGGTTGTGCCGGACCAAGTAATCAAAGGCGGGCTGTTGGGCATGATTCTGGGCGCAGTAGTCAGCGCCGCCTTGCGCATCCTGTTCAAGGAAATGGGCATCGTACTCAGTGTGACTTTGACCCAGATAATGATAGCGGCATTGACCTGGGCCTTGTTTACGACGCTGATCAGTGGAAAGGATTAGCGCCGCCGCTTGTGGCGGTTGAACTGCAGCCCGCAAAAGAAAGCCAATGTCAATCATTTCGGTCTTGCTGTTCGCCAAGAGCTGCGTTGGGGCCTGAATCTGCTTTTGAGGCAGCCGCACGTCGATTTCTACGGTTTATCGCCGTACGAACCTGCTTCCAAACCCCCTTTGCCGCTGCCGCATCTTCGGGCTGAAACTGGCGCCCGCTGTAGCGTGCCTCTAGAAATAGGGCCGTCAATTGCTCGATCTCACCTTGCGATTCAGGCCAGCTGGCGCCGAGGTGATTCCCAAATTCACGCGGTGTGGCGCTTTGAAGGCGCTCAACACCCAGCTTGCCGGCCCTCTT